>JANLTL010000627.1:0-4670 GCA_031362905.1 Burkholderiales bacterium
GGCGCGCTGCGCGCAGGCCACGAACTGGTCACGAATGCGATCCATGTCGCCGCGCGTCATTGCGCGCGGCACCTGATTGCCGTCGTCGTAGGCGAGCGGCGAAGGCGCAAACAGCGGCCAGTTGTCCTCCGCTTTGCGCAGGGGGCGATCCATCTCGTGCCAGCCCAGTTGCGTCGACCCCTTGCGCCCGGCGTGGCCGAGTTGCAGGCAGATTTTTGCGTCGCCACTGGCATGGACGAAATCAACGATGCGCTTCCAGCCCGCGCTGTGGGTATCGGAATACAGCCCGGTGCAGCCCGGGGTGATGCGCGCATCGGCCGCAGGGCAGGTCATCTCGGTAAATACCAATCCTGCGCCGCCCACCGCGCGCGCGCCGTAGTGCACCAGATGCCAGTCGCCTGGCATGCCGTCCTGTGCCATGTATTGCGCCATCGGCGAGACCACCACACGATTGCGCAAGTGCATGCCACGCAGGTGGAAGGGCGCGAACATGGGTGGCGCCTTGAACGGCACTTTGGACTCTTTGCCGGCCTCTGCGCCGCCGTCGCCCGGCGATGGCTCTGGCAGGCGCGCCCCTTCCGCTTTCGCAACTTCTTCGTTCCACCACGCTTCGAGCTCGGCGACCGAGGCCGCATCACGCATGCGCATGTTCTCGAAGGTGATTGCCTTCGAGCGGCTCATCAGGCTGAAATTGAACTGCACCGGATGCATGTTCCAGAAGCGGCGCACGTTCTCGAACCAGGCCAGCGATACATTGGCTGAGTGCTGGATCCGGTCGGCTTCTTCGCGGCGTGTCGCTTCGTAGTCAGCCAGCGCGGCGCGCAGGTCGATGTGCTCGGGCTGCACCGCCGTCTGGTTCCACGCCGATGTCGCACCGCTGTTGGGGTTGATGCCGGCAATGCGCTGGATCGATGCATTGAGCGCAATCGCGTCCTCAAGTGCAAGCTTGGTGCCTGATCCAATCGACCAGTGGGCCGTGTGCGCCGCGTCGCCGAGCAGCACGACATTTTCGTGCTGCCACTTCTCGCACTTGATGGTGGGGAAGTTGCGCCACAGGGAACGATTGGTCAGTACCTTGTGGCCTTTGAGTACATTGGCGAACAGCACCTCGCAGTAAGCTGCGGTGCGCGCTTCATCTTCGACGCTCAGGCCCGCGCTCTTGAAGGCGGCATCGGTGGTCTCGAGCACAAAGGTGCATTGCGGCGCATCGCCCGGCTTGGTGAACATGTAGGCGTGCAGGTTCCAGATGCCGTGTTCGTTTTCAGCAAACGCATAGGTGAAGCCCGGCAGCTCCATGTCTGCTCCGAGCCAGCAAAATTTGTTGGTGCGCAACTCGATGGCAGGTTTGAAGTGCTGCTTCCATTGTTCGCGCACGACGCTGCCGATGCCATCGGCGGCAATCACCAGGTCTGCCGTGCGCGCCACGGCATCCACCGCTGGCGCCTCGGTCTGGTAGTCGATGTCGATGCCGAGCTGCCCGGCGCGGATCTGCAATATCGACAGCAGGTTGAGGCGGCGCAGGCCGGAGAAGCCGTGACCACCCGACTTCATCACGTGCTCCTTGTAGAGCACGTGGATGTCGTCCCAATAGGCGAAGCTGCGTGCGATGTTGCGGTAGCTCGGCTCGTCGGCGCGGCGCAGGTTGTCCAGCGTCTCGTCGGAGAGCACAATGCCGAAACCGAAGGTGTCAGTCGGCGCATTGCGCTCGGTGATGTGAATCTGCGCGCTGGGCAGACTCTTTTTGATCAGGATGGCGGCGTACAAGCCGGCCGGCCCGCCTCCCAGAACTTCGACTTTCATGCTGTGCTCCTGCCCACGAAATGCTTGATTGTGAAATTACTTTAGGTTTAAACTAATTTTCTGTCAAGCCGATTCATGCAAGCCTTTTAGCGGAGCCTGCCATGCAGATACTGCAACCGCCCTCGTGGGCCAAACCCAGAGGGTACGCCAACGGCATCGCCGCACGCGGCACGCTGGTATTCGTCGGCGGGCAGGTCGGCTGGGATGCCGCCAACTGCGACGCCACTGGCCGCCCCACCTGGCCGGCGCTCGACTTCGCCGGGCAAACGCGCCAGACCCTTCTCAACATCGTTGCCGTTCTGAGCGAGGCCAAAGCCAAACCAGAACACATCGTACGGCTCACTTGGTATGTGCGCGATCGTGATGAATACGTCAACGCCTGGCCGGCCATTGGTGAGATTTACAAAGAGATCATTGGGCGACATTTCCCTGCCATGGCCGCGATCGGCGTGACCGCGCTGATTGAACCTGAAGCGCGCCTCGAAATCGAGGCGACCGCAGTGGTGCCCGATTGAGTGCCGTCGGCACCAGAACTTGAACAGGACCAGACCATGACGCAAACCATGAAGCCGGCCACGACCCGGCGGCGCGCCCTGGCGGCGCTGTCTGCGCTGCCTGCGTGGCTGGCAACCGGCCCGCTGCGGGCACAGCAGGGCTTCCCGAACAAACCGATCCGCATCGTCGTGCCGTATCCGGCCGGTGGCGGCATCGACATCATTTCGCGCGTCATCGGCCAGCGTCTCTCACAACGTTTCAACCAATCGGTGGTGATTGAAAACAAACCCGGCGCCGGCACCCTTGGCGCGGCCGAGTCGGTGGCGCGCGCCGCACCCCACGGCCATACCCTGAAGGTGACCACCGATTCGACCATCAGCATCAACCCGTATCTGTATGCCAAGCTTCCCTACGACCCGGTCAAGGACTTTGCCCCGGTGACCCAACTGGTGTTCCTCAACCAGCTGCTGGTGGCCAATGCTGCGCTGCCGGTGAACAACCTCAAAGAGCTGATCGCCTACGCCAAGGCCAACCCCGGCAAACTCAACTACGCCTCCTATGGCATCGGCAGCCAGCCGCATCTGGCAATGGAAATTTTCAAAAGCCAAAGCGGTGCGGACATCGTGCATGTGCCCTACAAGGGAATTCCGCAGGCGGTACCCGCAGCGATTTCGGGTGAAGTGCAGTTGACATTTTCGGGGGCGGCCTCGACCCAGGCGCACCTCAAGGCCGGGCGTTTGAAGGCGCTGGCAATCGGCGGCGCGGTGCGGCTAGGTCTGGTGCCTGAGGTGCCGACGTTTGCCGAACAGGGCTTTCCCGACGTGCCGGCCAACGCCTGGTTCGGCCTGTTTGCGCCGGCCGGCACACCGCGCGAGGTGGTTGCGCTGCTGCACTCGGAAGTCACGCGCTTGCTCAAAGAGCCCGAGTTTGTGCAAAAGGAAATCCTCGCCAAGGGTTACGAGTTGGTCGCCAGCGCGCCGGACGAATTTGTTGTGTTCCTCGTCGGTGATGCCAAGCGCAGCGCGCAGGCGGTGAAAATTTCCGGGGCGCGGGCGGAGTAGGTTTGGTGCCGGGCACTCTGAGGCACCGGTTTTGCGCTTCATCCACTGTGTAGTTACAAACGTAGTATCATTGGCTCATGGAGTTTGAATGGGACCCCGCTAAAGCAGCGGCCAACCTGCGCAAGCACGGGGTGCCTTTTGAAGATGCAGCAGAGGTGTTTCTGGATCCGAATCGGGTAGAGTCTTACGATGGGCGTGAAGCATACGGCGAGGACCGCTGGAAAACGATAGGCGTTGTAGCGCCCAATCTGCTTTGCGTTGTCTACACCCTGCGGCAATCCGGTGACGAACTTGTCAGGCTGATTTCGGCCAGAAAGGCAGCTAGCCATGAGCGCGCGCGCTATCGTGAGATACACACTTGATCCCAAAAATCCGCCGAAGGTGACCGCGGTACAACGCCGCCAGCGTGAGGCGCTTGCAAAGATGCCGGATTCGGCAATTGATTACAGCGACATTCCGCGGTCGCCCAAGAATGAAGTCTGGACTCGCCCGGGCGCACTGGTACCGAATGAAAACAAACAGCAGATCACGCTGCGCCTGGATGCCGAGGTGCTGGCGTTTTTTCGTAATACCGGCAAGCGCTATCAGAGCCGCATCAATGCGGCCTTGCGTGAATACGTGAACAACCATCGCGCCACCACCTGAGCGCGGACTTCCAACAGCCCTCCTATCCGAGCCCTCTCCACTTCATTGAAGAAGACATCCATGCTCTCACCCGTCAAAGCCAAAGCCCAATTCCACTGGGACGACCCGCTCCTGCTCAATGACCAGCTCACCGAAGACGAGCGCATGGTGCGCGAAGCGGCCTATGAATACTGCCAGGCCAAGCTCGCGCCGCGCATCCTTGAATCGTTCCGTCACGAAACGACCGACCCTGAAATCTTCCGCGAGATGGGCGCCATCGGCCTGCTCGGCCCGACGATCCCCGAGCAGTACGGCGGCCCGGCGCTCAATTACGTGTGCTACGGCCTGATCGCACGCGAGGTCGAGCGCGTCGACTCCGGCTACCGCTCGATGATGAGCGTGCAGTCGTCGCTGGTGATGGTGCCGATCAACGATTTCGGCTCGGAAGCGCAAAAGAAGAAGTATCTGCCCAAGCTTGCGACTGGCGAGTGGATCGGTTGCTTCGGCTTGACCGAGCCCAATCATGGCTCTGACCCCGGTTCGATGATCACGCGCGCCAAGAGTGTTGACGGCGGCTTCCTGGTCTCGGGCGCCAAGATGTGGATTTCCAACTCGCCCTTCGCCGACGTGTTCGTCGTATGGGCGAAGAACGACGACGGACGGATTCGCGGCTACATCCTGGAAAAAGGC
>JANLTL010000674.1:0-6499 GCA_031362905.1 Burkholderiales bacterium
CGCCAAGCCGCTCACGCTCAAGGTGGTGATCCCGTCCTCCGGCTCGGGCATGATGCAGCCCTTGCCGATGAACGAATACCTGCAGCAGAACCTCGGCGAAGTCGGCGTCAAGGTTAACTTCGAAGTGATGGAGTGGAACACCCTGCTCGCCGCCTGGCGCGCCGGCTCGAAAGACCCGGCCTCGCGCGGCGGCGTGGCGCTCAACTACTCGTACTTCGTGCAGGACCCGTTCACCGCCTTCACGCGCCATTTCCAGTCCGACCTGGTATCACCAAAAGGCACCAACTGGGGCCACTATGCAAGCAAGGAAATGGACACCATGCTGAGCCAGGCGCGCAACACGTTTGATCCGAAGGAACAGACTATCGCGCTGCAGAAGCTTCACGAGAAAATCGTCGGCGAAGACCTGTTCCTCACCGTGACGCACGATGTGAACGCGCGCGCCATGTCGTCCAAGGTGAAGGGCTTCGTGCAGGCGCAGAACTGGTTCCAGAACTTCTCGTCGATCACAATGACGAAGTAAGCACCCTGCGTGCGGCGGGCAGCGCCCGCTGCATCAGGGGAGCAGGCGTGCCAATTCGGGGTGCAGCCCGATGCTGGGTGCGGGCGGCTTGCCGGCCGCGCCGCTTGGCCACGGTTTTCGCCCCTGCTGAGCAAGCCGCAACGCAGCACGTGCGCCGGCGTGCACGCTGTCAATCACCGGCACTGACACCAATGGCGCAATCCGCGCCGCAAGCCCTGCCAGCGCCGCACCACCCAGGATGACCGCCCGCGCGCCGTCGTGGTCTGCTGCGGCCTGCGCTTCAGCCGCCAGCAATGTCAAAGCTCCTTCGGGATCAGCAGCGACCTGATCCCCGGTCAGGGTGATCGGGCGGATGCTGGCAATCGAATCGCTCAAGCCCAATGCGTGCGCGAGGCGTAACAGCATCGGCTTCCACAGCACTCCACCGGTCACGATCGAATAGCGCCCCGCCAACGCAGCTTCCTGCATCGCTGCCTCCGCGAGACCCACCACCGGCACCGGGCTGACTTCGCGCAGCGCGAACAGGCCGGGATCGCCAAAGCAGGCGAGCAGGACTGAATCGAACCCTTCCGGCGTCGCGGCGCAATGCAGCGCCAGGCAATCGAGGGCCGAGTGGCCGGCAATCGCGTACGACGCTTCGGTCGAAATGTAACGGGCGCCAAGGCGTGCAGTGGCAGGAATCAGCGCAGCATCGTCCCCGAGCACATCGCGCATGTGGCGCACCACCAGGTCGGTAACCGAGGGCGTCGTGTTGGCATTGAGGACGAGAATGCGGGGCATGGTGCAAGGAATCGATTGGTGTGCGAAAGTGAGAGTATGCATGGCAACCAAGGACACCGCCAATCCATGAAAACCACCGCTCCCAAGCCTGCCGCTGAACCCAGCGCCGAGTCGATCCGCAAGACCCGGATCGATGCACTACTGCTCAAGCTGCCCGGCGTGGTCGGGAAAAAAATGAACGCCCTGGACGCGTATTTCGTCGGCGACAAGATGTTTGCCTGCATCAGTGGCGAGGGCGTCGGCCTGCGCCTGCCGGTCAAGACTGCTGATGAACTACAGTTCTCGCGCGCCAACGTCAGTCACTTCAATCCGGGCGGTGTGTCCGGCACCAGAGAGTGGATTCAGATCAATCGTGCGGACCCAGCCGAGTATGTGCAAGACCTCGATCTGTTCGAGACCGCGCACGCGTTCGTCAAAGCAGCGCGCAGCCGCTAACCCTACTTCAGGCGCGCCCAGTCTTCCACCTTGAGTTGCGCCAGCACTTCCCACTTGCCCGCGCCCTGCGGGCGCACGATCACCGCCTCGCCCTCGACCAGATACGACGTATTGGTCAGCGCCCGCCACGGGTTGGCGTGACTGGAAATGACCAGTGTGTCAGGGTTGGTGCGCGGCGTTGACAGCAGGCGTTTGAGGCCTGCGTAGCGCTCTTCGCCGGCTTCCACCGGACCACCCCGCACCTCGTTCGAACGCTCGTAGCGACCGAACATCAGCTGCGCAACTTCGCGCGTACGGCAGTAGGGCGAAGCCAGTACCGGACCGACCGGGATCTTCAGGCGCTTCCATTGCTCGCCGATGGCGCGCGCGTCAGCACGGCCCTTGGGTGACAGCGGGCGCTGGTTGCGGCACTCATCGAAATCGCGCATCTGGCGGTCGTCGCGCGAAAAGTCGGTCGCGGTATGGCGAAAGTACACCACCATCCCACCCGCCCTGAGGGCCGCCAGCAGGGCCGCATCCGTGATCTGCGGCACCGCTGGCGCAGGCGGCGGTGCCGGTGCGACCAGCCCTTGCGGTTGCACCGCTGTGGCTGGTCCACTGCCGGCGCTTTGCGCCAGTGCCGGCAGCGTTGCGGCGAGCAGCAGGCCGACAAGCGCGCAGCGCAAGAGACGGGCCGTGTTTTTCATCGGTTGAGCCAGGTTGCTGATGATCAAGTGACGCTTTCCTTGCTATGCGCCAGCACCGGCGTCGCGCGCCATCTTCTGCTTGAGCATGGTGGCCGCCTGCGTGTAGCCGCCGCCCAGGCCGTCGACAAAGTGGATGTGCTGGTCGCGCCGGTCGCGTACGTAGCAGGACATCACACTGGCCGTGCAGATCTGCAAGCCGAAGCGGATGTCGCCCTGCTCTTCGAGGGTGCGCAAGGCCTTGCTGAGCGCTTCGCGCTGCGCCGCCGTGCCGGAGATGACGGTATTGACGCGACCGTCGATCATCAACGTATCGGACAACTGCACAATCCTCTCCAGGTATTGGGCGCCGTCACGGCTCAACGCGAAATAGAGCGGCCCGATCAAGGTACGAAACCACTGCTCGAACAAATAGCCCCACTGAAAGCGGCCCAGCTTGGCGCGCATTTCGGTGGCAATCTTGGAAAAGGTGGTTTCGAGCTTGAGGCGCGTCTTGGTCACCGGGTTGCGCGCCGCAAGGGAGCCGTAAATCGCTTCAATCTGCCCGAGCACCTTCGACAGGATCACAGCTTGCCGATCAGCCCGGCGCACGATCACCAGCAGGCACACCACTTCACGTGTGATGGCCTGCGGCCGGATCGCATCCCAGCGGCATTCCATGCCTTCAAGATCCAGGGGTGTATCGGCGGGTGTTGGTGTGGCTTCAAAGTCTGCGCTTTTGACGATGCGCTCGGCCAGTTGCAGGCCATCACCCAGTGCCACCGGAATCACCAGGCCCTGGCCGTTCACGTCGGTCCGTGCGATCAGGAGCTGTGCGCCCTGCGCATGCAGTTCGGCCACCGGCACGCGGCCTACGCGCAGGTCAAGCGCGAAGTTGGTACGCGTGTTCTCGCGATGCACCAGCAGCGCCGCTTCAATGGCTGCGGCGAGCGCCTGCGGCGCCAGCAGGGTGGCGCCATCGCCACCAAAAAAAAACGGCAGCGCGACCCCGGCGCGATGGCCGATGTTGAGCGCGGCGATGATGCTGCCGGTGGCCACCAGGTTCACCGCCTGATGCTTGCCATCACTCAAGGCTTGCGTCGAGCCGCGCACGTCGGTCAGCAGCACCTCCCAGTCGGGCGGCACCAGCGCAAATTGGGTCTGGTCGGCCAGGAGCGCACTCAAGGCGCCGCTGCGCACCGGCAAATCGGAATAGAAGCGGCTGCCTGGCATGGAGGCTCCGTGGTGCGCAATGCGTCAGGAATGTTGGGCGCACGGCCTGTGCGGCTTGCCGAATTCGCCGGCCGCTTGCGATGAGCGCTACAGCCCTGCCTTTGCATGTCGATCAGTCTCGATGCCCATATCTTAGTCGCTGGTCAGCCAGTATGACGCGGGAGTCTCAACTGTTCCAGGATTCCGGCCCTGGTGCCGGCCAACAGGAAATAGCGGTTCATCGGGTGGTCGCGGCGCATCACTGTCATCAGGCGTGACCTTTTTGCGCGCCACCGCGGCAGACGTTAGCGGTAACATCAGGGCATGGGCCGACCCTCCTTGCCGACCAAATCCGCCACCCGTGCGACCAGCGCCGCATCACCTGCGCGCGCAGCCCGCCGCAAATCCGGTGGCGTCACGCTGCGCGATGTTGCCAAGCTGGCCGGCGTGTCGGTGATCACCGCATCGCGCGCGCTGAACACACCTGACAAGGTTTCTGCCGAAGCACTCGAACGCATCCGCGCTGCGGTGTTGCGCACCGGTTACGTACCCAACCTGCTGGCCGGCGGCCTCGCCTCGAACCGCAGCCGCCTGGTCGCCGCAGTGGTGCCGGCCATCGCCGGCTCGGTCTTCATGGAAACTATTCAGGCGCTCACCGACGAACTGGCCAGCGCCGGCTTCCAGCTGATGCTGGGGCAATCCGGCTATCGTGATTCGCGCGAAGACGCCCTGCTCGACGCGATCATTGGCCGGCGCCCGGACGGCATTGTTCTCACCGGCGTGATGCGCTCGACCGAGGGACGGCGACGGCTGTTGGCGTCCGGCATTCCAGTGGTCGAAACCTGGGACCTGACGCCAAACCCGATCGACATGCTGGTCGGGTTTTCGCACGAGAAGGTGGGTGCCGAGGTTGCCGCACACCTCTACCGCAAAGGCTACCGGCGCTGCGCCATCGTGACGGCGGACGACCACCGTGCCGGTCTTCGCCGCAGAGGTTTCGAGGCGCGCTGGGGCGCGCTGACCCAAGGCGCAAAAGCTGCTGCGCGTGCATCTCAAATTCCCGTCTGGACCGTGCCTGCGCCCAGCACCCTGGCGGGCGGGCGGGCCGCGCTGGTCGGCCTGATCGCGCAGCATCCGCGCCTTGATGCGATCTGGTGCAGCTCTGACGTGCTGGCGCACGGTGTCATTACCGAAGCACACGCACGCGGCTTGCAGGTTCCCAACGATTTGGCGGTTCACGGCTTCGGCGATCTCGCCTTCGCCGCGCACATCCACCCGGCGCTCACGACGGTGCGCATCGATGGCACAGCGATTGGCCGCGAGGCGGCGCGCTGTCTGATCGAGCGCAGTGCCGGCCGGCAAGGCGGCGCCAAGGTGCGTGACATCGGCTTCACCATCGTCGAGCGCGCCACGGTCTGATCCGACAGGCCGGGCGCAAAGCGGCGCGCGCGATGCAGGCTTCGCGCGCCGCAGCTTCAGGCGCGTGGACTACTCCGGCTGAAAGTTGGCCGCCTTGAGCAGGTTCACACTGCGCGTCAAATCCATGCGCATGAATTCGACAAACGCGGTGGGATCAAGATAGCCCGGCACAATGCCGGCCGCGTCAATGCGCGCAGCAAACTCGGGCTGTTTCACGCCTTCGGCAATTGCCGTCGTGAGGCGGCTTGCGATGGCCGGTGGCAGTCCCTTCGGCCCCCACACGCCGTACCACGAGGCGATCGTCAATTCCGGCATGCCGGCCTCGGCCGTCGTCGGAATGTCCGGATTGGATTTGCTTCGCGAAGAACCGGTAATGGCCAGTCCGCGTACGCGCCCGCCTTTGGTCTGCGGCAGCAATGCGGTGGCGGCGTCGATCATGAGCTGCACGCTGCCGCCCATCACATCGGCTAACGCCGGAGACGTGCCCTTATAGGGTATGGCCTGCAGGTTGACGCCAGCGATCCGCATGAATTCGAGCGTGCCCAGATGCCCCGCCGAACCCAGCCCGGACAGCGCCATGTTGTACCCGGCCGGGTTGGCACGCACCGCCTTGACCAGATCCGCCAGTGTCGTCGCCTCAACCTTGCTCGACGCAATGATGAGCAGCGGCGCCTGACCCACGCGCCCGAGCGCAGTGAAGTCCTCGAGCGGATCGTAGGGCGTGCTCTTGACCACGTTCTTGCCCATCAGGAACAGGCTGGCGTTGAACAACAGCGTGTAGCCGTCGGGCTCGGCGCGGCGCACCTGATCGCTGCCGACCGTGCCCGATCCACCCGGCACATTGTTGACGACGACCGCTACGCCAAGGCGGTCAGCCAGGCGCTCGGCCATGATGCGGCCCAGCGCATCGGTGCCGCCGCCTGGCGGATACGGCACCACCATGCGGATCGGCTTGTTCGGATACCCCTGCGCGACGGCGTTCAGCGCGGTGAGTGAAGCAATGGCGGCAACAGCGAGTACGGCGAGTAGACGGCGCATGACGATGACCCCGGAGAAGGACTGGAAATTTATTGTAGCGGCAAGTGCGCGCGCAGTGGTGCTCATCATGTGCGGGGAGCCGGGCCGTAGTCGATGGCGGCACACCCGGTTTGAACCAGCGCACGGCATGTGCCGGATTTTTTCATCAAGCCTCAACGGCCTCCTGCGCTCCAGGGGTTGATGATCGTCAGCCCCAAACCATCAAAGTGCTTTAGATTGCGCGTGGTCAGGGCTGCGCCATGCGCAAGGCACACGGACGCTATTTGGGCATCGGCCATCGCCAGCGGCCGGCCGATGCGTTCACGCTGCGCCCGCCGCAGTGAGCCATATCTCACTCGGCGCCTAGGCATCGAGCCATGCCAACACGGCCGGCTCGGGCCGGCGGCGCATGATTTCCGACACCACATTGGTGTCCAACACAATCACGTGT
>JANLTL010000121.1:0-2615 GCA_031362905.1 Burkholderiales bacterium
AGATGCCCATGCCGGCCGTTACCGATCCACCCGGAGAGTTGATGTAAATCGACACATCCTTTTCCGGATTTTCTGACTCCAGAAACAGCAATTGGGCAATGATCACATTGGCGCCAAGATCCTCAACCGGGCCGACCAGAAAAATCACTCGCTCCTTGAGCAAGCGCGAGTAAATATCGTAGGCACGCTCGCCACGTCCGCTCTGCTCGATCACCATCGGAATCAAGCCGAGATTCTGTACTGCGGGCAGATTTGAATCGTGAACGAACTCGTTGAAACGGTTCAGATGAGCGGGATATCTCATTATTTTTCCAATAAAAAGAGGAATTGCATGCGGACCGTGGGTCAGATGGGGCTCAACCTAAACATGTCAAGCTCCTTGACCGCGCCCCATCAATTCATCAAATGGCACCGGCCTGTATTCGACTTGGGCTTTGGATAACACGAACTGGACCACGTTGTCTTCTAGGGCCTGCGCTTCCACATCAGCCAAGCGCTGCTTGTCGCTGTAATACCAGCGCACTACCTCGGCCGGGTCTTCGTAGCTTTGCGCAAATTCATCGACGATCGCGCGTACTTGCTCAGGCTTCGCAGCAAGACCATTGGATTCGACCAGTTGGTTCAAAATCAGCCCGAGCGCAACGCGGCGCTTGGCCTGTTCCTGAAACAGGTCGGGCGGAAGTGGCATGTCCTGCTTGATGCCACGCTGCGCGAGGTCGGCTTTGGCCTGTTCAACGAGGCGCTGTACATCCATTTCAACCAACGCCTTGGGCGTGTCAAGCTTGACTGTCTCATAAAGCGCTTGCATGACACTGTTTTTGACCCGGGTCTGCAAGCGTTTTTTGACTTCCCGCTCAAGATTGCCGCGCACGTCGAGCTTCATCTTGGCGAGGTCACCATCAGCGATACCCAGTGATTTGGCGAAGGCGGCATCAAGTGCCGGAAACATGGGCCCTTCAACCTTCTTTACAGTAATGCTGAACTGCGCAGTCTTCCCAGCGACCTCCTTGCCATGATAGTCGTCCGGAAATTTGACATCGAATACTTTATTCGCGCCAGCAGTCAATCCCGTCGCGTTGCTATCAAATTCGGGCAGCATCTGGCCTCCGCCGAGCACAAAAGCGAAGTCTTGAGCGGTGCCGCCGTCAAATGCAATTTCATTGATGGTGCCGGCAAAATCAACGGTCACGCGGTCATCCTTTGCACTGGCGCGATCAGCGGTTTCGAATTTGACGCGCTGGCGGCGCAGTGTCTCCACCGTAGTGTCCACGTCAGCGTCAGCCACTGCCGCCGAGGCACGCTCCACCTTGAGGGACGACAAGTCGCCGATGGCCACTTCCGGATAAACCTCGAAGGTCGCCACAAACTCGAATGAGTTATCGTTTGCGGCGCCTGCTTTCACCGCGTTTGGAGCACCCGTTACGGCCAACGCCTCGGCATCTTTTCTGGCTTCGATGCGGGGATAACCAGCGACACGAATATTCTGACCGCTGACGGCATCAGTGAAACTCTTCTGAATTGCATCGCCTAGGACTTCTGAACGCACCTGCGGTCCGTAGGTGGAGGCGATCATTTTCAATGGCACTTTGCCAGGGCGAAATCCCTGCATGCGCACGGTGCGGGACAACTGATTTAGGCGAGTTGATACTTCCTTCTCGATCTGACCGGAAGAAATGACCAGGTTGAAGCGGCGCTCAAGTGCGCTCAGGGTCTCGATAGTGACTGCCATAGTGGATACGCCAAGGACGGTGAAGTGGTGAGAAACAAAGACACTGACGGCAAACAGGGGAGAACCCGAAATCGCCTGCCGTAAAGCGCCGCCGTAATACGGGTTTGGTGCGAAAGGAGGGACTCGAACCCTCACGCCGTAAGGCGCTGGAACCTAAATCCAGTGCGTCTACCAGTTCCGCCACCTTCGCCCTGCCCGCTCCGGCTCGATTTACCGGATATGCCCTACCGGATTGCCTTGCATTCGCGCTGCCTGTCAGAACGCTGAATACCCCAGGGTCGGAACAACGTGCAATGCAACGCAATTTTACTTGAAATGCGGTCTGCTAAGCACGCAATGCGGCACGTTCTGTCGTGCACCGCCGTAAAATCACCGCATGGCACCCGACGCGTACTGCAAGCAACTGACGGACCGCAAGGGTTCTACGTTTTACTACAGCGTGTTGTTTCTGGATCCATTGAGCAGAGGTGCTTTGACGGCTGTGCAAGCGCTTTGCATTGAATTGAAACATGCAGTAGCTCGCACCGCCGACGAGAATGCCGCGCGTATCAAGCTGGCGTGGTGGCGCGATGAAATCTGCCTGCTACGGACGCAGACTCCGCAGCATCCCGTGACCCGCGCGTTGATGCCTATTGCGCGGGAGTTTCCTCAAGTGGCGCCGCTTCTCGAATCGTTGGTGGATGCGGCTGAAATTGATTTGATGCAGACGCGTTACCTTGACTTCAAAGCATTGGAAAAGTACTGCGAACTGGCCGGTGGTGCAGTGAGCGAATGCGCTGCAATCGTCTCGGGCGGCGCTGACGAAACTGCACGGACCGCCATGCGCAGTGCGGGTCTGGCGTTTCGCCTGATAAGCATCATCCGCAATGTAGGTGAGCACGCGCGC
>JANLTL010000696.1:0-4832 GCA_031362905.1 Burkholderiales bacterium
ACGATCAGCGTGTCCCAAGGTTGCCACCATTACGTCCGCATAGCTTTCAAACCGGGATTCCTGACTCTGGCCCATGACCAACCTCCTAAATCACTTGAAGAAGTCGTCATAATGCCTTATTATTTAACACAGTACAATTAAGAGATACAGGAGATACCCATGTCGTCCCTGACGATGCGTCGCGTAACGCGCGCTCGGCTGCGTGGCCGTTGCCCTGCACTGCGTGCGCGCCACTGTTCCTGCGCAGGCACAAACTCCGTTCCAGGACGTGATCCCCCGCGCGCTTGCGCCGAATCCGCCGCGCAGTGAGGCGGTAGCTACTTCTACGCCAAGCCTTTTTCCAGCAACTGCGCCACCAGCGCATTTACACCTCCGTCGTGCGCCGCTGCGCGTTCGTTCAAGCGTTTTTGCAGATCAGATGGCAGTTTGCAGGCAAACGGCACCAGACCAGCCGCCGCGTCACGCGCGCGGCGCTCGCGCTTGTCGAGTAGTTCCGCCGCGCCTTGTGCGAAGCGATGTGGCACCGGCGTACCCTTCATTGCGCCGGCGATCTTCATGCCCTTGTTTTTTTCGAGGTCAGATTTTTTCATGCTCATGGCTGGCTCACTGGAGAGGCGGCAATAGTGCCTTGGGAGGTTGGCAACGCTGCCGTGTGATTTGGCAAGAGCGCAATTGTCACCGATGTTCAGTGCTTTGTTCGGGGCTTTGTTTATGGCTTCCTGCGCGCATGCTGCTGGCAGCATGCGCTTAGAATGCCTGCAGTCTGATGCAGCGTTCGTGGAGTGCAGGTTCGCACATTCACTCTCGTATTCAGACTCTGACGAGCAAGTTCTGGCATACCCACCGGCGGCGGGTAAAGGAGTGACGATGTTCCTCTGGGATGCACTCGGCGAGACGCACATCCACTTTGATGGGGCCGATGCCGCTGCGCCCGCCGTCACCGCGCTGCTTGATGCCTGCACCGTGCCGATTGCCATTCACGACCATGCACGCGCCGGCATTCTCGGCACCGCCACTTTGATGCGCGATGGCGAGCGTCACATTTTATTGACTGCCGCACATTTGTTCGAGCGCGCGAGCTCCAGCGGCAATTGGCTGGTGCCCTGCCGCACCACCGGCCAGTTGCTCTCGCTCGAAGGCGCTCACGTTCGCCTGATACCGGGCTGCGACATTGCGTTCATCGAACTTGCCCGCGCCCGCACACAGTCGCGCGTGCTGCAGGGACGCTTGGCGATACCCGCCGGGCTTGCCCTGATGCGGGCAAGAGCCGCACAGCGCAATGATCGCAAGGCATCGCCGCACGCAGCAAATCGCACCACGGCCCCTGCCACGACCTATTGCCTTGCCGGCTACCCGGCTGCGTGGTCGCGCTTCGAGCGCGGCTATCTCGCGGCAAAGCGGCTCACGATTACCACAGCGTCATGCAGTCCCGGCGGCGGCGCACCGCGCTGCCTGTACCGGCGCATTGCCGAACGCTGCGACGGGCAGGCCATCCACACTCCCGCGCTCGAAGGCATGAGCGGTGCAGCCATTTGGGAGCTTAGCCGTGGTGCCGGACACAGCTTGTTGCGCTTGGCCGGCGTGCAGTCGGCATACGTGCATAGCCGCTATCTGCGCGGCGCCGCGGCTAAATCGTGCGCGCCATTTTTGTGCAGTTAGATGGCCCAAGAGCATTGGTATGCAAGGCTCTCGTGGCATCGTCGGCCGGAGGGGCGCATGGACCGGGCTTGAGCGGGTGACGGTGTGGTCAAAAAAACAGGATTGCCTTGGTATATACTGGATATACAAACCGTCTTTGGAATCTGCCATGCTGACCAAAACCCGAATCTTTCAGAGCGGTAACTCCCTTGCAGTTCGCATTCCCAAAGAGCTTGATTTTGCGGCGGTCGCGCAGGAGGTCGAACTCGAGCGCGTGGGTGATGCGTTGTGGGTGCGGCCGGTGCAGCCCAAAGGGTTGGGTGATCTGGCGCAAATTTTCGCCATGTTCACGCCGGATTTCATGGCCGGCGGCCGCGAGCCGGCGCCTGAGGTGGAGCGTGCCTGGACCGATGTTTCCCCTCCAAAACGCAAGGCGCGGACCGGGAAAGCACGTTAAGGCACACTGCCGTGCGCTATCTGCTTGATACCAACATCTGCATCTACGCGATGCGGCGTGCGCCAATCAAGGTGTTCAATCACCTGTCCGGCCTGCGTCATGGCGACGTGGCGATGTCAGTCATCACGCTGGCCGAGCTGCTCGCCGGTATTGAAAAACTCGGCGACACCCGCGCGCAAAACGAACATGCATTGAAGTTGCTTTGCGGCCAGATCGCCGTGTTGCCCTTTGATCAGGCAGCTGCCCGCAGTTACGGCGTATTGCGCGCCGCAGTTCCCAATCGCCGCCGCAACGCCCTCGACCAGCTGATCGCTGCGCATGCGCATAGCCGTTCGCTGACGGTCGTCACCAACGATGAGGGCGACTTCGGCGGTTATCCCGGGTTGGTGGTGGAAAACTGGGCGCGCGCCGATGCGGACTGAGGGCAACGTGCCTGAGATGCCCTGGAACTCGCTCCTCAAGTTTCATCGCGAGATTCGGCTACGGGCTGAGAAATCGTTTTTCTCGGTTCTTGCTGCAGATCAGCAGTCGGAGCGATGGTCGCAGGCAGCCATTTCCGCAGACGCCGCAGGCACAAGCCGCCGTTGCAGGGTTTACGCCGCCTTCACCACGCTCAATAGATCAGGGTGATGGTCCAGCACCTTGAGCAGTTTCACCAGCGCCAGAGGCGGCTTGGTCTTGCCGTTTTCATAGCGCGAGAACGCGTTGATGCCGCCGCCAAAAAGTTGCGCTGCCTCGCGCTGGTCGAGGCCGAGCTTTTTGCGAATCTTGACGATGAAGTCCGGGCTGACAAATGCGGCATTGACCTGCCGCCGGAACATGCCGGTCAACTCGCTGTAGCGGTCGCCCTGCTCACGGTCCAGGACCACCTCATTGCACGCCGGGCAAAAGTCGCCGGTAACACCCGGAATCGACGTCGACTCCCCCTTGTAGGCGAAGAGCACGTCGCGCTTGTCGTGGATCAGTTTGGCTGCGCCGCAGGATGGGCATTTCATGGTCATAGCTCCTTGAAGGAAACAATCAACACGTCATTGACGACGGTGAGTTTCAAGTACACATCGTGGCCGCCGGTAGTGGCGTGGTAAACATCCTGCCAGATACGGTGATCGGCGTGGGTCGTCATGCTCTTGCGAAAGTTGCCCGGTGTGAGTGCCATGACGACGGCACCCATGCCTGCCAAGTCGTTGATGCCGACGTCACGCGCGCCGTCAAAAGCGCTGGCGGTAGCCTTGATTTGTCCGCTGCTCACCAATGCCTTTACGACCGCCAGCTTGCAGTGGGGCGTGCCTTTTTCCATTTCTCCATAATAACCTTCTTGCTGAATTTATCAAGTAGGTTAAATCTGATTGGCTAGTCTCGCAAGCCATCTTTTGCAGCCAACGATGGCAGCCCTATGCTCGGGCATCGACCCGCGCACGCGGCTCTTGCAATTTAGAGCAATGCCCCTATAATTAGCACTCGTTGATGTTGAGTGCTAACAAAATCTGCCGGGCGATGACCCACGGATTTTCGCGCCGCGCCTGCGGCGAGCCCTGCATCACGACACGCTCGTTCTAGACTGACCAACCCGGTCAAGTGTAAACAAGTCTTTGTTTAAAAAGGAGATTTAAGCATGAAAATTCGTCCCCTGCATGATCGCGTGATTGTCAAGCGCGTCGAAGAAGAGAAAAAAACCGCTTCCGGCATCGTGATTCCTGACACCGCCGCCGAGAAGCCCGATCAAGGCGAAGTGATCGCTGTCGGCCCCGGCAAGCGTGGCGACGATGGCAAGCTGATCGCCCCTGACGTCAAAGTGGGCGACCGCGTGCTGTTCGGCAAATACGCCGGTTCGACCGTCAAGATGGACGGCGACGAGCTCCTCGTGATGCGCGAGGAAGACATCATGGGCGTCGTCACCAAGTAAATCCGGAGACCGGCAGGCCGCGTCGCGGCCAGCCTCGCTCTGCAATCGAATTCGACATTAGGAGATTCAAGAAATGGCAGCTAAACAAGTACTCTTCGGCGAGTCCGCTCGCTACAAAATGCTCAACGGCCTCAACATCCTGGCCGATGCAGTCAAGATCACCCTGGGCCCGAAAGGCCGCAACGTGGTGCTCGAGCGCTCTTTCGGCGCACCGACCGTGACCAAAGACGGCGTCTCGGTCGCCAAAGAAATCGAACTCAAGGACAAGTTCGAAAACATGGGCGCGCAGATGGTCAAGGAAGTTGCTTCCAAGACCTCCGACGTTGCCGGTGACGGCACCACCACCGCTACCGTGCTGGCCCAAGCCATCGTGCGCGAAGGCCTGAAGTCGATGCCGCGCTTCAGATCCATCGGGTTCATGCCGGCGGCAACGAACTTCATGCCTTCCTGCACGATCGATTGCGCGAGCACGGTCGCGGTCGTAGTGCCGTCGCCGGCGATGTCGGAAGTCTTGCTTGCGACTTCTTTCACCATCTGCGCGCCCATGTTTTCGAACTTGTCCTTGAGTTCGATTTCTTTCGCTACCGACACACCGTCCTTGGTGATCGTCGGCGCGCCGAAGCTGCGCTCGAGTACGACATTGCGACCCTTGGGGCCCAGCGTGATCTTGACCGCGTTGGCCAGGATGTTCACGCCGACCATCATCTTGTTGCGCACGCCTTCGCCGAAGCGGACGTCTTTGGCTGCCATATTGGTTCTCCTGAATGCTTGTCTTTGGGGACGGGACGCTTAGTCGACGATGCCGATGATGTCGTCTTCGCGCATGTGCAGGAG
>JANLTL010000702.1:0-1705 GCA_031362905.1 Burkholderiales bacterium
GCGCAAGCCCGAATGCGTGAGTACGTGGTCGATGATTTCTTTGAGCGGCAAATGCTCGATAGCTGCACGCATGCCGTCGATCAGTTTGTTGAACGCCGCAAACGACTGTCCGGCCTTGCCTGGCGGCAAGAAGGCCACCGCACGGTAGAACGAGATGCCCGCCGGGTTCGCCATGTCGCGCGTCTTGGCGGCATCGTTGAGTTGTTCGAGCGAACGCGCGCCGATGCCGCGCGTCGGAAAATTGACCACGCGCGCATACGATGTGTCGTCGTCCGGATTGGCCAGAAGGCGCAAATATGCAATCGCATGCTTGACCTCGGCACGTTCGAAAAAGCGCAGGCCACCATAGACCTTGTAGGGGATTCCCTCGGCAAACAGCATTTGCTCAATCACCCGGCTCTGCGCATTGGAGCGGTACAGCAGTGCAATCTCGCTGCGCCTGGAGCCATCGTTGATCAACGATTTGATCTCAGAGATCAGCCAGCGCGCTTCGTCCAGGTCGGTTTGTGCCTCGAACACCCGCACCGGTTCGCCATGGCCGGCATCGGTCCACAAATTTTTGCCAAGGCGCTGCGTGTTGTTCTTGATCAACGCGTTGGCGGCATCGAGGATGTGGCCGTGTGAGCGGTAGTTCTGTTCGAGCTTGATCAGGTTCTGCACATGAAAGTCGCGCTCAAAGTCGAGCATGTTGCCAACGCGGGCGCCGCGAAAGGCGTAGATCGACTGATCGTCATCGCCCACGGCAAACATCGGGTTGCTTGCGGCCGCAGCACCGTTCGCGCTGCCCGTCACTGCCCTGAGACCCGCTCCAGCCAACAGTTTCAGCCATTTGTACTGCAACACGTTGGTGTCCTGAAATTCATCGACAAGGATATGTTTGAAGCGCGCCTGATAGTGCTCGCGCAGCAGTTCGTTCTTCACCAGCATCTCGTAAGTGCGCAGCAGAAGCTCGGCAAAATCGACCACGCCTTCACGCTGGCATTGCTCGTCGTAGGCGCGGTACAGCTCGACACGCTTGCGGCCGAAGTCATCATCGGCCTCCACGTGCTGAGCGCGCAGGCCGGCATCCTTGTTGCCGTTGATGAAATACATGACCTCCTTGGGGGGATGCTTTTCATCGTCGACGTTGAGCGCCTTGAGCAGGCGCTTGACGGCAGAGAGCTGATCGCCCGAATCGAGAATCTGGAACATCGACGGCAACCCGGCGTCCTGGTGGTGGGCGCGCAGAAAGCGGTTGCACAGGCCGTGAAACGTGCCGATCCACATGCCGCGCAGGTTGATCGGCAGCATCGCCGACAGGCGCGCGGTCATTTCCTTGGCAGCCTTGTTGGTGAAGGTGACGGCGAGGATGTTGGCCGGGCTGGTCTGCCCGGTCTGGATCAGCCAGGCGATGCGGGTGGTGAGCACCCGGGTCTTGCCGGAGCCGGCGCCGGCCAGGATCAATGCGGATTGGTTCGGAAGGGTGACAGCGGCGAATTGCTCGGTGTTGAGGTTTGCTAGGAGGGTTGACATCAGAGAGGCGGGTTGGGGATACTGCGAAGACTGCTCGGCGCCCGCATTATATCGACCAACTTTTCTTCTCCTGACCATGCTGCGCCAATCCCACCGTGCCCTGTACGCGGCGTTCGACCGCTTCCCTTCGTCCAAAGGCGCGGCGACCCACATCGCCCGCATGGCGGCCGGGCTGTTCGACCATGCGGGCGGC
>JANLTL010000727.1:0-5199 GCA_031362905.1 Burkholderiales bacterium
GCAAGCCGTTGGACTGGCGCAGGGCGCGCTCGATGCGTCGGTCGCGTATGCCAAGGAGCGCAAGCAGTTCAAGCGCAGCATTGCCGAATTTCAGGGCATCCAGTTCATGCTGGCCGACATGTCGATCCAGATCGAAGCCGCACGTGCACTGGTCTACGAGTGCGCACGCGCCGGTGATGACGGTGACTTCGCACGTCTCACCGTGCTCGCCAGCCATGCCAAGTGCTTCGGCAGCGACATGGCGATGAAAGTCACCACCGACGCGGTGCAGGTGTTTGGCGGTTATGGCTACACCAAGGATTACCCGGTGGAGCGCATGATGCGCGATGCCAAACTTGCCCAGATTTTCGAAGGCACCAACCAGATCCAGCGCATGGTGATTGCGCGCCATCTGCTCAAATAGACCCGGCATCACAAGGAGAGTGGCATGCGAATTTCCGTCTTTTTCAAAACATCGCTGGCAGCGCTGGCATCGATCGTGGCTCTGGCAGCGGGCAGCGCTGCATTCGGTCAGGCTTTCCCGTCCAAGCCGATTCGCTTCATCGTGCCTTACCCTGCCGGCGGCACTACCGACCTGATGGCACGTGCCCTGCAAGACCCGCTGCAAAAGGCACTCGGCCAACCGGTGCTGGTCGAGAACAAGCCGGGCGCCGGCGGTCTCATCGCCGCGCGCGAAGTGGCACGCGGGACGCCTGATGGCCACACCCTGCTGTTCATCAACAGCGGCATCGTCGCCGTCGCACCCTTCGTGGTCAAGGACCCTGGCATCGACGGGATCAAGGACTTCTCACCAATCGCATTGGTCTCGCTCTCGCCGTTGTTCCTGGTAATCCCCGCATCGGTGCCCGCCAACGACCTCAAGGGTTTCATCGACTATCTCAAGCAGCAAACGTCGCCCGTCGATTTCGCCTCGGCCGGCACCGGTTCCTTCGGCCATCTCGCCAGCGAGTTGTTCGCGCGCAGCGTGGGTGTGAAGATGACCCACATTCCCTACAAAGGCCAGGCCCCAACCACCAATGCCGTGGTTGCCGGTGAAGTGAAGATGCTCATTACCTCGGCATCGTCCGCGATGAACGGCTTCATCGCCAACGGCAAATTGAAACTGCTCGGCGTTGCCTCGGCTGAACCTACGCCGCTTGCGCCCGGCGCGCCGACCGTTGGCAGCGTGGTGCCGGGCTATGCCGCCGAAACATGGTTTGGATTCATTGCCGCTGCCAATACGCCGCCGGATGTGGTGAACAAGCTCAACGACGCGATCAACCGCGCACTGGCGCCGGCCGAGATGCAGCAGCGCTTCACGGGCTTTGGCGTGCAAGCCAAGACGGCGACGCCCAAGCGATTGGCTGACATGATCGCGGAAGATGTCGCACGCTGGAGCGTGATCATTCGCGACAACAATATTCGCTCGGAGTGATATCCCTCTCTGCTTGACTCGGCCATGACTGTCATCACCACGCCGGGGGGCGAGGAGCGGGCGCTGCTGCGCGAGTCGGTGCGCGGCTATCTTGCAGAGCATTGGCCTGCCGCGCAAGCTGTCGCGCATCAGGCCGACACCTCCGCATTGGCGTCGATCTGGCGCGGCTTGGCGCACCAGGGCCTCGTCGCCCTGGGCACCAATCCGGAAGAGGGTGGACTGGCCGAAACCGTTGTGGTCATGGAGGAACTGGGTCGTGCCGCATGCCCGACATCGTTGGTGGATGCGGTTCTCCTCAATCTCTCCCTCCGTACGATCCAGGCCATGCAGACCAACGCACCGGCTCTGCTTGAGCTGCAGAATGCTTTGCATGACGGCAGCGCCCGGCTGGTGATCAGTTTTGCCGGCAACGGCGAGGGGCGCAACACCGGCAGTGCGAGCGCTGTGACCGTGCGTGGCGGGCGCATTTTTGGCGTGCTGCGCTTTGTCGATGGCGCGCAGTCGGCAACCCACGTGCTCGCCGTATTGGGTCAGGGAGGGCGGGTCGCGCTGATCGATTGCGCCGCGTTGGGTTGCACTGTCGCAGCCGCGCGCGCGTTAGGGATGGACGCGCTGAGCGAACTGACCTTGTCCGGCTGCGCCGCGCAAGTATTTGATTGGCCAGTTGGCCTTGCTGCGGATCTGCATTTGCTCCAGCGACTGTGTCTGCTGGCGCGCGCGCATGGCGCGGCGCGGCGTGCGTTTGAAATGGCAGTGGACTACGCCAAAGAGCGTCAGCAATTTGGCAAGCCCATCGGCAGCTTTCAGGCAGTCCAGCACAAGCTGGCCAATTGCCTCATCAGCCTGGAAGGCGTGCGTTTGACGCTGGCCAATGCCGCCGTGCAGTACGACGTGGCTAGTGCCCACTGGCGTTACTTTGCATCGGCGGCTTGCGCCTTCGGTGGCCCGGCCTTGCGGCAGGTGTCGCTGGAGACGCACCATGCGTTCGGTGCGATTGGTTACGCCGAGGAACACGAAGCGCCGCGCCATTTTCGCCGCGTACATCTTGATGCGCTGGCGCTGGGTGGGGTGCGGCAGGCGCGGGGCGAGTTGGCGGCACACCTTTTCGACGGCGCCGAGCCGGGAACTTTGCCGCGCTACGACCTCGGCGAATCCGGCAACGTATTTCGCGAGCAGGTCGGTCAGTGGCTGGCGCAGCACTGGTCAGGCGAGCGCAAGGCTGCGTTCGATGCGCAGGCATTTCACCACCGCGAGTTCGACGCGAGCTTCGCCAAAGACATGGGCGCTACCGGCTGGATTGGTCTCACCTGGCCGCGCGAGCATGGCGGACAGGGTCGCTCGCCGATCGAGCAGATCGCTTTCATGGAGGAGATGGAGCGCTTTGAAGCGCCGCGCATTGGCGCCGCGATTCAGTCCACCGCGCTGATGCTGTTTGGCACGCCGGCGCAGCAGCAAAAGTATTTGCCCGAGATCCTGAAGGGCGAAGCGATGCACGGCATGGGTTATAGCGAGCCGAATGCCGGCTCTGACCTCGCCTCGCTCAAGACCAGCGCCGTGCGCGATGGCGACGATTGGGTGATCAATGGCCAGAAGATCTGGACCACCACCTGGTGGGGCAACTACATGTTCCTCGCGGCGCGCACCAACGCCGCGGCCAAGCCCTCCCACGCCGGCATCAGCATGTTCATCGTGCCGATGAATGCAGCGGGCATCGACATCAAGCCGGCTACCACCATGTATGACGGCAGTTTCGCCAATATTTTTTACGACAATGTGCGCGTGCCGGCCGATGCGCTGTTAGGCGAAGAAAATGCCGGCTGGAAAGTGTTAACCAGTGCGCTCGCCACCGAGCGCGGGCTGGTCGGGGGCGGCATTGTGCTCAAGGTCGCACATGCGTTTGCGTTGCTGTGCGACCTGATTCGCGAGTCGGAGATCGGCGGCAAACCGATGTGCGAGGATGTACTGGTGTGCGACCGAATCGCACAGTTCGCCGCCGAGATTGAAGTGGGGCGGCAACTGATGATGCATTGCGCCGAACTCGCCGGCAGCGGGCCGACGCCGCCCGAATACGGCGCCATGAGCAAGGTGTTTTCCGGGGAGCTGATGGAGCGCTTTCACGAGGCGGCGCTGGAGATCCTCGGCATGCGCGCCACGCTCTCGCAAGACGCGCCGGGCAATTTGCTCAATGGCGGCTTCGAGCAGGGCTTGCGGCATTCGCTGATGTGGGTGATCAGCATTGGCACCAATGAGATTCAGCGCAGCCTGATCGCGCAGCGCGGGCTGGGCTTGCCGCGATGATGCATTTTGGTGAAGGTGATCAGGCGCGAAAGCGCTGCCAGATCAACACCGATGAGCTCTCGATGCCGTCGACCGGATTGGGCGAGGGCAGGGTGCGGATGGTCAGCCTGTCGCCCTCGACCTTGAATTGCCGCACCAGCACTGTGCCGGTCCAGGTCTGGTTCCACGAGGTATCGATGTGATGCCGCACCAGATCACCCTCGATTGCATAAGTGCCGCCATAGGCGATCATGCCGCCGTACAGCGCAATGCGCTCGGCGTCGGTCGCAATCATGTGGGCAGGCGGATGGCGCCCATCGCGCACAAACAACGAAGACATGCGACCATCGCTGCCATACATGAGATACCCGCTCGGCTGCAGGCCAAACTGGTCGGTCTTCTCGCCGGTCGCGAGGTTTTCGCGGGTATAGGAAAGAATCATCCAGGTGCCGATGTGCGGGCCGGTGATCGGGATGTTTGCGGGCATGGTGCTTGGGCGCGACGTGATGCGACAGGGAGAATGGCGTTGGCGATACTAGCATTGGGCAGTCGTGGTTCTTGCAGCATGGCGCGCCTGCCGACTCGCAGCGCTAGTTGCACGGGAACCCGGCCATGAGTCTGGTCGTGCTAGACGAGCGCGAAGTGGAGCGCGATGGCTTGATGTTGCGCGCGCGCCGCGTGGCAGCCGGCCTGGCGGGGCTTGGCGTGGCCGAGGGCGATACGGTCGCTTTGCTGCTGCGTAACGACTTTGCCTTTCTCGAAGCAAGCCAGGCAGCGACCATGCTGGGCGCCTATCTGGTACCCGTCAACTGGCATGGCCAGAGCGCAGAGGTGCGCTATGTGCTCGGTGACTGCGCACCCAAGGTTTTGATTGCGCATCGTGACTTGCTTGCCAATGTGTGTGATGCCATTCCCGCAGGTCTGACCGTGGTGGTGGTGCCGACACCGCCGGAATCGGAACAACACTATGGTTCTGGCGCCACTGCTCCCGCTTTGGATGGCCCACTTGAGTGGGAAAGCTGGCTGGCCAGGCATGAACCCTGGGATCGACCGGCTCCGGCCAGCCGCTCGACCATGATTTACACCTCGGGCACCACTGGCCGGCCCAAAGGCGTGCGGCGCCAACCCGCAACGCCGGAGCAAACGCTGGCGATTGCGGCGATGTTCCGCCATGTGTATGGCGTGCGGCCCGCTGCGCGCTCGCTGGTCGCCGGGCCGCTCTACCACTCGTCCCCCAATGCTTTCATGCGCCAGGCGCTGGCGCAGGGCGAAGTGTTCGTGATGCAGTCGCGGTTCGATGCTGAGCGCACGCTTGCCACCATCGAGCGCTATCGCATCACCCACGCGGTGATGGTGCCGACCATGTTCGTGCGCCTGCTCAAGTTGCCGCGTGAGGTGCGCGAACGGTATGACGTGCGTTCGCTCGAGTGGGTCACCCACACGGCCGCGCCCTGTCCGGTCGAAGTGAAGAAAGCCTTGATCGACTGGTGGGGGCCGGTGGTGGTGGA
>JANLTL010000557.1:0-4813 GCA_031362905.1 Burkholderiales bacterium
GCCCCCTGCCGGCACCAGCGCGAGTGTGGTCATGCGTGTCAACACATCGGGCATTTTCAGGATTTCATTGACGTGGGCGTTCAGCACCTTGACAACGTCAGGCGGCAAACCCTTCGGGCCCATGAAGCCCTGCCAGGCACCCACCTCCACGTCCTTGACGCCTGCTTCGGCCAGCGTCGGCACGTTCGGCGCAAGCAGTGAGCGCTTCGCGTCCGCCACCGCCAGATTGACCAGCTTGCCGGTCGCAATGTGCTGGGCAACCGGCCCCAGGGTGGTGTACATCATCGGAATCTGCCCGCCGACCAGATCCACAATCGCCGGGCCGCTGCCGCGATAGGCAATCTGTGCCACGTTGGTGCCGGCGGCCTTGTTGAACATGGCGCCCAGAATGTGCATCGGCGAGCCGCTGCCCGGGCTGGCGTAGTTGGTCACCTTGCCGCTCTTGGCCGCCGCCACCAGTTCGCTCACGCTCTTGATGCCGCTGGCCGTATTGGCCACGAGAAACAGCGATTGCGTGCCAGCAAGCACAATCGGCGTGAAGTCGTTGAGCGGATCGTAGGTCGCGCCGGTCCCTGGCTTGAGCACCAGGGGCGCGGTGGCAAAGGTGTTCGGCGTGAAGAGCAGCGTGTAGCCGTCCGGCGCGGCCTTGGCCACGTAAGAATTGCCGATCGTGCCGCTGGCACCGGTCTTGGTTTCCACCACCACCGACTGGCCGCTACGCGCGGCGAGCTTCTCGGCGAACACGCGTGCCAGCGCGTCGGTGTCGCCGCCCGGCGGGAACGAGACAATGATGTTGATCTGCTTGTTGGGGTAGGCCTGGGCGAAGGCGCTGCCAGCGCTACAACACAGCGCCAACGCGGCGATTGCCGGTAGCAGGAATCTGCGCGAAAGCTTCATGTGGGTCTCCTGGGGAAATGGAATGTGCCGAAAGCAATGTCGGTGTCGACACTGTCAGGCTGTCAAATATACGGCATACCCCGGCGGGCACGGCCCGGACTTCCGCCACTTGTTGTAATATGGTATTACTTTCGCCGCGCAGACGCCGCCCCATGACCCTCACCGTTCGCCTCGATCCCTCGCTCGAATCCTCTTTCACGCGCGTGTGCAAGCGCCGTGGTGTGTCGAAAAGCCAGGTGGTGCTGCAAGCCATCAAGGAAATTGTCGAACGCGACGCGGCAACTCAACCCACCCTCGGTGAACTGGGCCGCGGCCTGTTTGGGGCGGACACCTCTGCGCTACCGAAAGGCGAGCGTAACGTTAGCGGGCGTGTGAAGCAGCTTTTGGACGCCAAACTGCGTGCGAAGCATTCTCGCTGACACCGGCCCTCTGGTCGCGCTGTTCAAAAAAGCGGATCAGCATCACAAGGCCACGGTCCGATGGGCCGAAGCCAACACGGTCAGGCTGTTGACGACCTGGCCGGTGCTCACTGAAACCTGTCATTTCATATCGGGCGAAGGCAAGCGCGGCCTGTTCCACTTCGTGGAGGCCGGAGGTCTCACGGTCGCCGACATCAATGTCGCCGATCTAAAGGAGTTCGCCGACATCATGGCAAAGTATGCCGATCGCGTCGTCGACTTGGCCGATGCGTCACTGATCTTGTTGGCGGAGCGTTCCGGGACCAATGAGATCATCACCATAGACCGTACCGACTTCTCCACCTATCGCCTGAGCCGCAATCGCGCATTCAACATTCTATTTCCATGACGAATCGATGTATTCCAACCTGACTCTTGCCATCGACGGGCGCCTTGCGACCGTCACCCTCAATCGCCCGGCCGCACGCAACGCCCTCTCGCGGGCACTGATGCGCGAACTCATCGCCGTGGCCCGTACACTCTCCGACCGCATCGACATCGATGTCGTCATCCTCACCGGCAGCGAGGTGTGTTTTTCGGCCGGGGCTGACCTCAAGGATGCTAATGCCTGGGCCGATGATTCGCTCTCGACCGCGGAGCGGCGCGACATCGCCTCGACCGGGTTCAAGCTGTGCAAGGCGTGGGAAGAGATGCCGCAAATCGCGATTGCGGCGATAGAGGGCTGCGCTGTGGGCGGTGGCCTCGCGCTCTCGCTTGCCTGCGACTGGCGCGTGATGGCCGATGACGCCTTCGTTTCATTGCCCGAGATTGCACTCGGCATTCCGCTTACCTGGGGCACGATCCCGCGCTTGGTCAACCTCCTGGGGCCGGCCAAAGCGAAACGTCTGACGATTTTGTGCGAACGCTTTTCTGCTGCGGACGCGCTCGCGCTAGGCATCGCCGACTACCTGGCGCCCAAGGGCGGAGCGCTAGCCAAGGCGCGTGATATCGCAGCGCTGACGCTCGCCAAACCCGCCGCTTCGGTGCGCATGAGCAAGGAATCGGTCAACGCCGCAGCAACGATCCTCAATCACGCTACTTCTTACATGGCGCATGACCAGATTGCCCTCGCAGCGGGCAGCGCGGAGTCACGCGCGGCGCGCGCAGCAGCGCTCAAGCGCAGCAAATAGAGACGCACAGGACGGGGGGTTTGGGTGCTGAACGGGCGCCCCCACCCCACGCAAATTCAGTCGGCCTTGACACCCGAACGCTCGACCACGTCCTTCCAACGCTTTTGCTCGCTGCGCAAATGCGCGCCAAATTCGTCAACCCCCATTGGCCGCGCCACGGCGCCGATGGTGTTGAGTCGCTCGACAAACGCTGCATCGCGCATGGCCTTGCCCACCTCGTTGCTGACGCGCTCGCGCCAGTCACGCGGCGTGCCGGCCGGCGCAGTCAGGCCGACCCAGGCAACCGCTTCAAAGCCCGAATAGCCGGATTCGGCAATCGTTGGTGCATCGGGAAAGGCCGGCAGGCGCGCGCGCGTGCCCGCCGCGATCATTTTCAGTTTGCCGGCCTTGACCTGCGGGCCGACCACGGTGACGGTGTCCAGACCCACCTGGACCGTGCCACCGACCAGATCGGCGACGGCGCGCGGGCTGCCCTGATAGGGCACATGCAGCATGCGCACGCCGGCGCGGTGTTTGAAGTCTTCCATCAACAAGTGCGAGAGCGTGCCGTTGCCCGACGACGAATGCGCAAGCCGGTCGGGGTTGGCCTTGATGTAGTCGGTCAACTCCTTGAGACTGGACACCGGCACCGACGGATGCACCACCAGCGCCATCGGCAAATCGGCCACCAGAGCAATCGGGTCGAAGTCGCGCGTGCTGTCGTAGCCAAGGTTCTTGTAGAGATAAGGATTGACCGAATACGCCGCCAATGCCGAGAGCGTGATGACGCTGCCGTCGGCGGGCGATTTGACCAACTGCGAGAGCACGATGCTGCCACCCTGGCCGGGCCGGTTTTCAACGATCACGCTGTGGCCGAGCGCCGTGGTGAGGCGATCGGCGACCATCCGCGCGACAAGGTCGGTGGCCTGACCGGGCGGGAAGCCGACCAGGATGCGCGTGGTCTTGCCGGAGGCGGCGGGGACCGGGCCGGAGGTCTGCGCCTGCGCGAGCACCGGCGCTAGGCCGAACATCAGGGCGGCAGCGAAACAAGACAGCAGGCGGAAGCGCATGGCAGTTCTCCGATCGTGAATCGAATGGGTTGAATGGCTTGAATGGGTCGGGGCGATCAGGGTACGCGACGCGTGCTGCATGGTGGGGTGCAAACCGCGATCAAATCACACCTCGCAGACGCATCAACGCGATCTGCTCCTCACTGAAACCGGCGCCGCGCCACACCTCGTCGTTATGTGCCCCCTGCCGCGGCCCGGCAGTGCGCACCGCGCCGGGCGTGGCCGAAAAGCGCGGCACCACGTTCTGCATCCGCACTTCACCCAGTTCATCGTCCTGCACCGTGATGATGGCCTCGCGCGCAGCAAAGTGCGCGTCGGCAAACACGTCGGCCACGTCATTGATCGGCGAAAAGCCCACCTGATGCTGCTCGAAGCGCTCGCCCAATTCGGCCAATGTGAGGCGGCCAATCGCACCGCCGACAATGTTGTCGAGCACATCGCGGTGCGCCACACGCGCCGGGTTTTGCGCAAAGCGCGCGTCCTGCGGCAGGCCATCGAGTTCGAGCGCCTTGCAAAGACGCAAGAAGATGCTCTGTGACGAGGCCGCAATCGAGGCATAGCGGCCATCGCTGGTGCGGTAAATGTTGCCGGGCGCGGCATACTGGCTGCTGTTGCCCGAGCGCGTGCGCACCGCGCCCAACTGGTCGTACTCAATCGGCAGGAATTCGAGCACGCGCAGCATTGCCTCGCTAATCGAGCAGTCGATCTCTTGACCGGCAGCCGCCGGCGCCTGCTTCAATTGAAACAGTGCCGCGAGCACGCCGATGGCGCCGAACAGCCCGCCGATGGCGTCCGATATCGGATACCCCAGATGCAGCGGCGCACGCCCCTCCTCGCCGCAGATGTGGGTGAAGCCGCTCATCGCCTCGAACACGCGCGCGAAACCCGGGCGGTCACGATACGGCCCGGTCTGGCCAAACCCGGTCATGCGCAAAATCGTGAGCTGCGGGTTGAGCGCATGCAGCCATGCCGTGGTGACGTCCCAGCGGTCGAGTGTGCCGGGGCGGAAGTTCTCAACCAGCACATCAGCTTCGGGGATCAGGCGCGCCAGTGCGTCGCGCCCCTCGGGCTGGTGCAGGTCGAGCGTGATGCCGCGCTTGTTGCGGTTGGTCACTTTCCACCACAGCGAGACGCCGTCCTTGTGCGGCGCCAGGGCGCGCAGCGCATCGCCGGTGCCGGGCATCTCGACCTTGATCACGTCGGCACCGTAGTCGGCGAGAAGGCCGGCCGCGAACGGCCCGGCTACCACCGAGGACAAATCGAGCACGCGCAGGCCGGC
>JANLTL010000001.1:0-8456 GCA_031362905.1 Burkholderiales bacterium
CGTGCGGGTCAGGCCCGAACCATCTCCGCCTTCGGCGAGCACAAAGCGGCCTTTCTTGAAATCCGTCCCGCAAAACGCCATCACATCGCGCAGCGGCACGCCGGTGAATTCGCTGCACGAAAGCATGCCGTGGGTGTACTGCACCGTCGGCACGGCGACATTGCCCCACTCCATGCCGGTGTTGGCACCGCACTCGATGAAATGCATGCGCGACACCGAAGGGAGGCGCATCAGGTCGTCCATGGTGAATACCTTGGGCGTTTTGACGAGCTTGTCGTCCGAGCCCATCACCATCAGGCGATGTTGCGAGGGGTCGATGTCGTACCAGCCCTGATGATGGCGCTCGAAATGCAGGCCAGAGGCGGTGATGATGCCGAACATCGCCTGCAGCGGCGAAAAGGCCACCGACGCCGCCGATACTCGGTTGAGTCCAGGTGACTCGCGCCGCGCCAGATTCTTCTCATACTTCGACGGCATGCCATAGCCGGTGGCGGCCACCGGTTGCCCCAGCGTGACGGCATGCGGCAGTGGTTCCAGGATGACCTTTTCGCCCGCCGCAGGTAGAGCGGATTGCGCCAGTGCCGGCAAGCTTGCGCCTGCCCCGGCCGCAACAAGCGCCTTGCGCAGAAAATCGCGCCGACCGGTTTGCACCGCGCGAATGTGCTGCCGGTCGAGAAAATTTTCCGGTGCGTGCTTGAGCCGCCCCAGGGTCGCCAATCCGGTCATGCGCCAATCCTCAAATCAATATATTAGTAAATTCTAATGTATTAATCTACGGGCGTCATCTTGCACTGCCGCAAATTGGCCGAACGCGCACCAAGCGCAATTCTTCAGCCAAGACGGACTGAATGCCAAAAGCAGGACCTCAACCTTCGATCAAGGTTTCACCCGGAAGCAATCCATCCAGGTAGCCTTCCTGGCGCGTGCGGATGGTCAGCAGTTGCGCACGCGGCGGGCTGCCGTCTGGCGCGAGGCCGAAATGCACCCAGCGGCAGTATTCGTGAATCAACTGATCAAAGGCGACGCCGGACGCGGCGATGGCGCGTGCTACTTCGAGCGGCGCACCGAACGCCGGGCAGACGAAATCGGCGGCGAGGCCGAGGGCGTGTTTCGACGCCGACACGCCGCCCACCAGCTGGTTGACCGCGGGGTTTCGATACGCGCTAGTGATCGTTAGCGGTTGCTGCAACAAGGTTTGAATCGCCTGCAGGGCAGCGGCGAGTCGCTTCAGGTTGGGCAAATGGGCGGTTGGCGGCTGGTTGTTGATCCCGTGCTTCACGGCGGTGTCGGAGTGCAGCAATTGGGCAAGGGTGATCTGCGGCAATGCGGGCGGCTGCAAACGCGAACGCGGCTTTGGGCGCGGTTTATTGGACAATCCCATGATTCCAGTTTAGCAAGCGCACACCGTGACCCCGCGACGTCTACATCTTCCTGTCTGGCTGATTGATCTGGACGACACCCTGCATCGGGCGACGCCGGTCATCTTTGAGCGCATGAACCGTTCGATGACGGAGTATGTGATGCGTCACCTGAACCTGCCTGAACCGGAGGCCAATACCCTGCGCCGGGACTATTGGCAGCGCTATGGCGCCACCCTGCTCGGCCTGATGAAGCGTCACGGCACCGATCCGCGCCACTTTTTGGCCGAGACCCACCAGTTTCCCGACATGCACGAGGTAATCGATTTTGACCGTGCGGTGTGCCGCTGGTTGAAGCATCTGCCGGGCCGCAAGATTCTGGTCTCGAACGCGCCGCGTCATTACGTTCTCGCGGTGCTCAAGGCGATGGGGGCCTTGCGCTACTTCGATGCGATCGAAACCATTGAGTCGATGCGCTTTGTGCCCAAGCCGGCAGCTTCTTCGCTGCGCAAAATCATGGTGCGCCATGGCGTGACTGCGCGCTACGCAGTGATGGTGGAAGACAACCTTGCCAATCTCAAGACTGCGCATCGGCTGGGCCTGCGCACCGTCTGGATTGCGGGGCCGAGGGAGCCGGCACGGGGACGTGCGACCTGGACCGACAGCAAACGCGATGACCCCGAGCCGGCGGCGCCCTCGCAGCGCGCCTGGCCAGCCCACGTGCATCTGCGGGTAAACTCGGTTCTGCAACTGACAAGGCATCGAAGGCACTGTCTGCCAACACGTTTCAAGTAAGCGAGGATTCACATGCCGCCCCGTACTGGAGAACGCAAGACACAAATTCTGCAGCTCATCGCGCAGATGCTCGAGAACCCCAAGGGCGAAAAAATCACCACTGCGGCGATGGCGAAAAAGCTCGATGTGTCCGAAGCCGCGCTCTACCGCCATTTCGCCAGCAAGGCACAGATGTTTGAAGGTCTGATCGAATTCATCGAAACTTCGCTGCTGACCGTGATCAATAAAATCACAGCGGAAGAGACCGAGGGCATCAAGCAGCTTGGCGCGGTGATGATGCTGATGCTCAAATTTGCCCAACAAAATCCAGGCATGACGCGCGTGCTGATCGGCGATGCCCTGATGAACGAAGACGAGCGCTTGCAGGTACGCATCAACGCGCTGACCGACAAACTTGAAGCGGCGTTGAAGCAAAGCATCCGCATCGCGATCACCCAAAACGAACTGCCGCAGGCACTCGACGTGAGCGCGCAGGCCAATGTGCTGATGTGCTTCGTCACCGGCCGCTGGCACCAGTTTGCCAAGAGCGGTTTCAAGAAAAATCCGGTCGACGGATTTGACAAGCAGTTGCCGTTGATGCTCGGCTAGGAGCCTGAGGCAGATCTCGCGCCGCCGCAAACCGTACAGTCGAGATCGCGCCTGACGTTGACGCTGCGCCACTCCATCGAGAGGCCGTCAAGCAACAGCAAACGGCCCTTGAGCGTTTCACCAGTGCCGCAGAGCACCTTCAACGCCTCTGCAGCCTGCACCGAGCCTATGATGCCGGTAATCGGAGCGAATACGCCAGTGACCGCGCAGCGCAACTCTTCCACCTCTTGCCCCTCGGGGAACAGGCAGTGGTAGCAGGGCGCGTTGGCGTCGCGCATGTCGAACACGCTCACCTGCCCGTCAAAGCGAATCGCCGCACCTGACACGAGCGGCTTTTTGTATTTGACGCAAGCGCGGTTGACGGCGTGACGCGTGCCGAAGTTGTCGCAACAGTCGAGCACCACGTCAGCTTGCGCGACAAGTGAATCGAGGCGCGCACCTTCGGCGCGCTCTTGCAGCGCAATGACCTCGACCTCAGGGTTGTAGCGCGCGATAGTGTCGCGCGCCGACACCACTTTGGGTGTGCCGAGGCTGGCAGTCGAGTGCAATATCTGGCGTTGCAGATTGGTGAGATCAACCACATCACCGTCGGCAATGGTGATCGTGCCGACACCCGCCGTGGCCAGATACAGCGCTGCGGGGGATCCCAGCCCACCAGCACCGATTACGAGGGCGTGGCCAGAGACGATACGCTCCTGCCCCTCAATACCAATCTGCGGCAGAAGGATATGGCGCGAGTAGCGCAGCAGCAGGTTGTCGTTCATGGTCTCCATCGTAGCGCACGCCGCAAACAACTTGCCAGTGTCGCCTCCAAAACTGCCGCCTCCAAAACAAAGGCCGCCAGCTCACGCTGGCGGCCTTTGTCATACCGCAGGGGATCTGGTGCGGTACGCCCCGCTTACTTCTTGGTGTCGGCCGTCTTGGCGCCCGGCAAATCTTTGGACTTCTCGCCCTTCACCGGCAGGCCTTTGAGCAAATTGATGGCCTGCTGGTACTGAAAGTCTTCCTTGCTGCCGTATTCGAGGCGTACCGGCGGCTTGTCATCTTCCTTTTTGGCTTCAGGCTTGTCGCCCGATTTATCGGCAGGTTTCGCCTCCGGCTTGGCTTCGGGTTTGGCGACGGCGGCTTTCTCGGAGTTCGGGTCTTTGTCATTGGTCAGATGCCCGACGAGGTCTGCTTCACGCGTACGCGATGGACGCTTATCGCCTTCGGCGGTCTCCATGACAAGCCAATCGGGCACGATGCCCTTGGCTTGAATCGAGCGACCTGACGGCGTGTAGTAGCGCGCGGTGGTGAGCTTCATGCCGGCACCGTTGGACAGATTGATCTTGGTCTGCACTGAACCTTTGCCAAAGGTCTGCTGACCCATGATGATCGCTCGCTTGTGATCCTGCAGGGCACCTGCAACGATCTCCGAGGCCGACGCCGAGCCATCATTGACCAGCACCACCATTGGCACATTTTTCAGACTGGCGGGCAGGCCGCGCAACTGGTCTTCGCGCGCGCGGAAGGCATATTCGTCAGGAGACGCCAGATAATCATGCTTGGTATCAGGCAGACGTCCATTCGACGACACCACCAGGGCTTTGGCGTCGAGAAATGCGGCCGAGACGCCAATCGATGCGTGCAACAAGCCCCCAGGGTTGTTGCGCAGGTCGAGGACGATGCCGCTCAACTTGCCATTCGATTCCTTGTAGAGGCGATCGATATGGCGCGCCAGGTCAGCAACCGTCGGCTCCTGGAATTGCGTGATGCGCAGATGTGCATAACCCGGCTCGGTGACTTTGGCCTTGACGCTCTGGATCTTGATGACTTCGCGCACCAGGGTAAATTCGAGGGGCTTGTTTTCGCCCTTGCGGGCGACCGTAAGCTTGATCGAGGTGCGCGGTTTGCCGCGCATTTTCTTTACCGCATCGTTAAGCGTAAGGCCCTTGGTTGAGGTGTCGTCAATCTTGATGATGAGGTCATTAGCTTTGATACCGGCGCGAAACGCCGGAGTATCTTCAATCGGCGACACCACTTTCACGTAACCCTCTTCTGTGCCGACCTCGATGCCGAGGCCACCAAATTCGCCGCGAATGCCGGTCTCAAACTCCTTGTTCTCTTCGGGATCTAGGTAGGACGAGTGCGGGTCCAGTTCCGTGAGCATGCCCTTGACCGCGCCCGTCAACAACTTTTTGTCTTCGACCGGCTCGACATAACCCTGCTTGATGTTGCCAAATACTTCGGCGAGCGCCTGGATCTCCGGCAGCGGCAGCGGGCTGCGCGCTTCGCGCTGCGCGATGGCCGAGAAATTGAGACCCAGCAACAGCCCGGCGGCAACGCCTACGCCTACCAGACCCGACTTTTTCAATTTGCCCATGATGTTGCGCTCCCTTGCGATGAATGTTGCTGCTTTTTGCTACGTGTTGCTGCTTGTTGCCGCCTTGCCGCCGTCGTGCGGGGCGACAACTGCGAGCGGCGGCGGTTGATTGCGTTTGCCTGTGACCAGGGCACCACGCTGAGACTGACGTGATGCCAAATAATTCAGTGCCTGACGCCGCCTGTTACGCCTTGTTACCTCTTGATCCAGCTTAAGGGGTCAAAGGGCGAACCTTTAAATCGGATTTCAAAGTATAGACCCGTTTCCGGGTTGCCCCCGCTATTACCCACGCGCGCGATGGTGTCGCCGCTGGCAACATTTTCGCCCACCTGCTTGTATACGGTTTCGTTGTTGCCGTAGATGCTCAGATATTCGGAGCCGTGGTCGACGATCAGCAGATTACCAAAGCCGCGCATCCAGTCTGCGAACACCACGCGTCCCGGGGCGACCGCCTTCACGTCTTCACCTTGTGCTGCCTTGATGAAGAGTCCTTTCCAGGTGGTACCACCCTCTGCACGCGGCGCGCCGAAGCGACTCGCCAATTCGCCGCGCGTGGGGAGCCTCAGTTTGCCTTTCAAGGTCGCGAACGCCCCCATAAAGCCGGGTTCCGGCGTGCTCTCGACACGTTCACCGGGGCGCCTTGGCCGGTCTGGCGCAGCCTTCGGCGCGGGCGCACGCACCATCTGAGCGAGTTTGAGGATCAGGTTGGACAGGCGCTTCTCGTTTTGCTCCAGGGTGGTGACTTCCTTGCGCTGGGTGCGGATTTTCGACGACAGCTCGCGCATCACGCGACGCCGCGCCCCTGACTCCTTGGCCAACTGCGCACGCTCGGCACGCTGGCGCGCTTCGATGTCGGCAAGTTCCATTGATTTTTCGCGCGCGGCACCGGCCAGTGTCTGCAACTCCTTGAGACTGGCGCGCAGATTTTCGATCAGGCGCGCTTCGGCGCGCGAAGCGTGGCTCGCGTAGTGCAGCTCACGCGCCGCCGCCGCCGGGTTTTCGCCTGAGAACAGCATTTGCACGTAGCCGCGCTCGCGGTGCATGTACTGGTCGCGGATCAGGCGTTCCAGACGCTTGGTCTGTTCGTCCACATCAGATTTGGTGGTCTTGCTTTGGCGCCCCAACTCGTAAAGGCGCTTTTCCGCCTCTTGGCGGGTGCCCGACAGATTGCGCAATTCGCGGTTGGCCTCCGAAATCGCGCGCTCGGATTCCCGCAAAGCGTCGGCTGCTTCGGTACGGTCACCCTCGGTGGAAGCAATTTCCTTCTTGAGCGCCTCGATGCGCGCGCGCAGTTCCTTGAGTTCTTCCGGGCTGGTGGCCAGGGCGTTCTGGAACAGCAGCAGCAGACACAGGCCACCGCACCACAGCCAGCCGCCCCGTCTGTGACGATGGGGCTGGTGACTGAGCGGCGCGGTGAACGGATTCAAGTTTTGGCTTTCCCCTGGGCAGCGACAGCAGCCTGCGCTTTGGCAATTTCGGCGGGATCAGCCAGATAGTAGTGGCGCAGCGGCCGCAGCGCCTGGTCCAACTCGTACACCAGCGGCTGTGCAGTGGGAATATTGAGCGCGACGATGTCATCCTCGCTGACGCCGTCAAGATACTTGACGAGGGCGCGCAGGCTGTTGCCGTGCGCCGCGATCAGCACACGTTTCCCGGCGCGCACGGCAGGCGCAATGTCTGATTCCCAGTAGGGCAGAACGCGCGCCACGGTGTCCTTGAGACACTCAGTGGCGGGCAAGTCAGCGGCACTCAAACCCGCATAGCGCGCGTCAAACTTTGGATGACGCGGATCATCTGCCGCCAGCGAATTGGGCGCGATCGCGTAAGCACGACGCCAAATCAGCACTTGCGCATCGCCGTACTGTGCGGCGGTCTCGGCCTTGTTGAGGCCTTGTAACGCGCCGTAGTGGCGTTCGTTCAAACGCCAGTGTTTTTCGACCGGCAGCCAGAGCGCGTCAAGTTCTTCGAGCGTGGTGTTGAGAGTCTTGATGGCGCGCTTGAGGAGGGATGTGTAGGCAATGTCGAATTCGAAACCTTTTGCCTTGAGCAGGCGCCCGGCGCGCTGAGCTTCGGCGACGCCAGCGGGCGTCAAGTCCACATCAGTCCAGCCAGTGAAACGATTCTCGAGGTTCCACGCGGACTCACCGTGGCGCATCAGGACAATTTTGTACATGGTGTTGGGTAGGGCCGAAGCAGAAGGAGAATCGCCTGCGTGTTGCGCGTCGCGTATCTGGTTTGGGGGAAGCGCTGCGCGCATCAGGCATGGCGGGTAGCCAGTATTTTATAATCCGCCGGTTGTATTGCCGAAGCGGTGCGGTTGGTTCCGTTTCTAACTGAACAAGGCAGCCATGCCCGCATCCAGGGTTTCAGAGGATATTTTTGATCTCATCGGCAAAAGCGAAGAGATCGAGCAGGCGTCGCTGGCGATGAAAGCCATCGCGCATCCCCTGCGACTCAAGGTGCTGTGCGTGCTGGCCGGTGGTGAGTTGCCGGTGGCGGACATCATGGATGCGGTGGGAACGTCGCAAAGCAATGTTTCGCAGCATTTGGCCATTTTGCGTGGCAAGAAGATATTGAAAACGCGCAAGCAGGCCAACAAGGTGCTGTACCGCATCGCCGACAAACGCACCGTGAAGCTGGTGTCGTTGATGCGTGAAATGTTTTGCGGCTTGCCCGCGAGGTAAAACGGCGGCTTGTCCGCGAGGTAGAAACAGCGGCTTGCCCGCGAGGTAGAAACGGCGGCTTGTCCGCGAAGAAGTAGAGGCACCCTGCCCGCGTGGTGACGAACTGGCACGGTGGATGGCGTATTTGTCGGGTTTCAATAGAACAGGATAGGCAGTGATGGAAAAATTTGTGATCGACAACTGGCCGCTGATCGCCGTCGCATTTGTCTCGGGCGGCATGCTGGTCTGGCCGCTGGCCGCGGGCGGGCGCGGCGGCGCCAAGCTCTCCACCCTGCAGGCTACGCAGATGATCAACGACCGCGATGCGGTGGTGGTCGATATCCGCGATCAAGCCGACTATGCGCGAGGCCATGTGATCAACGCCAAGAGTTTCCCGGCCAAGGTGCTCGATGAGCGCAAGGCCGAGATCGAGAAGCTCAAAGGAAAACCGGTCATCGTCAGTTGCGACACCGGCATGCGTGCGGGGGCGTCGGCCGAAAAGCTCCGTGCGCTCGGCCTGACCGATGTCTTCGTGCTGCAAGGCGGCTTCAATGCCTGGCGCGACGCGGGTCTGCCGGTCAGCAAATAGACAGCAGAACAAACCTCCCAAATTATTACCTCGTATTACCTCGTATTACCTTGAATTCCCTCGGCAGGCAAGGAGCCGCAATGGCACAACCCAAGATCACC
>JANLTL010000031.1:0-2927 GCA_031362905.1 Burkholderiales bacterium
GGTCCATCTCTTCGTAATCGCCCTGCTGCAAGTCAACGATCTCGCGTTCGGACGAGCCCGAAATCAGGATCATCGGGAAGCAGTTGGTAGTGGCGTTGGCCAGAGCGGTAAGGCCATTGAGAAAGCCGGGTGCCAACACCGTCAGGCAGACGCCGGGCTGCTGCGTGATGAAGCCTGCAATCGCAGCGGCGTTCCCGGCATTTTGCTCGTGACGGAACGAAATCACGCGCATGCCGGCGGCCTGCGCCTTGCGCGTCAGGTCGGTAATCGGAATGCCCGGCAGACCATAGATGGTGTTGAGGCCATTTAGCTTGAGCGCATCAATGACCAGATGGAAACCGTCAGTGGTTTCCGGTGCAGCGCTCACGGCGTGCGCGGCGGCTGCAGGTGCGTCGTTCATGTTGCCCATGTTGGAGTTTCTCCAGGTATACGGTGTTGTACCACTCACCACGCCCTCAGTTGTACCGGCGGCTTGCCGGTGCAGGCGGGAAAAATCGGATCACTGCCAGCATCTGCCGGCACGGTTGGCGCGCAGGAGAGAATATAGAAATCCCCTCTGAAATTAACCTTGATTGAAGTCAAAGAAGGCACTTGACCGAAGTCAACAATGTAACGCATTCGTCGTCGCAGCCTGCACCCCATTTACCCCCGCCCGAAGGTGGCAGCGCGCGGACGTCGCCGCGATGGCGCGGTGAAGCTGCATCGACACCTCGGCGAAGCCCCAATTCGCGCTCGCATATAATGCGGGCCGCATCACCTTGGCGCCTCCGGCGTGCAACATCCCGCCGCCGCCCGTCTGCCGCAGGCCCCGCAAGCCCATGACCAGCATCGCCGCCCATCTCCAGCGCAACACCATTCGCATCCAGTTAAAGCAGAACATTGTTCTCAAAAAACTGGAAGCGAAGTTGTGGGACGAGCTTGAGCCCAAACTCGAAATCATCGATTACGCCAAGGGATCGATGCTGGTGACACAAGGCTCGGAAGCGATGGAGCAGTTTTTCATCCTTGAAGGCATTCTCAAGCGGGTAGTGGGCAACTCCGAGGGCAAGGAGATGATTCTGCGCCTGGCAGCCGAAACAGACATGGACACCAGCTACGCCGCGTGGCGGCTGCATACGCCGACGCCCTACAGCATCGTCGCACTCACCAATGCGCGCGTGGCCAAGATACCGATGGAGACCTGGGTCGATTTTCTCGACCAGCACGCGGCCGCCAAAGATGTGTTCGAGTATGAGGTCATGAGCCTGATGTCGGAAGTCATGGCACACACCATTACCTTGCACTTGCTCGATGCGCCGGGGCGGCTTGCACGCTTTGCGCGCAAGCATGCCGATTTGATGGAGCGGATTCCCAAAAAAGAACTCGCCGCCTATCTGAACATCACGCCCGAGACCTTGAGCCGGGTAAAACCCAAAAAATGAATTTCAGGAGCCGCTAGACGTTCCGGTCTACGGCGGCCAGGGGTTAACACGCGTGACTGAATTTGCAACAATGAAGGCAACTGCGGTAGCCGCGCGCCGGCACTTACTTCGCCCGTAAGCGCGCCCATAGTGCGCTCAAGACAGGCAGGAACATCAATGCCAGCCCCAGCGTCGTCATGGTGCCAACCAGTCCGTTGGAGAAAAAGATGCCCATATCGCCCTGCGATCCCTTGATCGCATTGCGAAAATTCTCCTCGGCCCGATCGCCTAGCACCAGCGCCAACACCAGCGGCGCCAGCGGGTAATTGAGTTTGCTGAATACATAGCCAACCACGCCGAACAGCAGCATCATCCAGACATCGAGCATCGAGCTGTGCACAGTGTAGGCGCCTATCGCGCAAATGACGATGATCACCGGCCCCATGATCGAGAACGGCACGCGCAGGATCATGGCGAACCACGGCACCGTGGTGAGCACCACGATCAGGCCGACGATATTGCCCAGATACATGGACGCGATCAGGCCCCAGACAAAGTCTTTTTGCTCAATGAACAGCAGCGGCCCGGGCTGCAAACCCCAGATCAGCAAGGCCCCGAGCAACACCGCCGCCGTAGGCGAGCCGGGCACGCCCAGGGTCAGCATCGGAATCAGGGCGCTGGTCCCGGCGGCGTGCGCGGCCGTTTCGGGCGCAATCACGCCTTCGATCTCGCCATTGCGGAAATTCTTGCCATTCTTGGAGAATCGTTGCGCCAAACCGTAGCTCATGAATGAAGCCGGGGTCGCGCCGCCGGGCACGATGCCCATCATGCAGCCCACCACCGAACTGCGAATCGTCGTCACCCAATAACGCGGCAACTCCTTCCAGGTCTCCCACACAACGCGCATGTTGAGCCGGCCTTCGGCACCCTTGATCGCCAAACCCTCTTCCATGGTCTTCAAGATTTCACCGATGCCGAACAAACCGATCACCGCGATCAAAAAGTCAAAGCCCTTGAGTAGCTCGGTAAATCCAAATGTCAGGCGCATGGTGCCGGTGACAGTGTCGGTACCCACGGCAGCGAGGGCGAAACCGAGCATCATCGCCACGATGGTCTTGAAGGGGTTGCCCTTGGACATGCCGATGAAGGCGGCAAAGGTCAAAAAATAGACCGAAAAATATTCGGCCGGGCCAAACTTGAGCGCAAACTTGGCGATGACCGGCGAGACGAACGTGATCAGCAACACACCGACTGCAGCGCCGATGAATGAAGAGGTAAATGCGGCCGTCAACGCCTGCCCAGTCTTGCCCTGTTGGGACATCGGGTAGCCGTCAAACGTGGTAGCCACCGACCACGGCTCGCCCGGAATGTTGAACAGGATCGAGGCAATCGCCCCGCCGAACAGCGCGCCCCAGTAAATACAGGACAACAAAATGATGGCGGACACCTGCCCGCCAGGCTGTTGCGCCATGCCAAAAGTCAGCGGCACGAGAATCGCAATCGCGTTGGCACCACCCAGGCCGGGCA
>JANLTL010000046.1:0-10158 GCA_031362905.1 Burkholderiales bacterium
GGCCTGACCGCTCGGCAGCGTCGCCTCGATCTGCTTCTTCCAGTCGTTCAGGTCTTTTTGCGCCTGCGTACCCGACGAAGAGTACGAACTGGCAGCTTCGGTGAGCAAGGTTGCATAGTTGCCGCCTCGATTGGCGCGGACCCGGTCCATGATGTCTCCGGCCAAGGCAGTCGCCTGGGAGCGATATAGCGCGGACTGGCTGTAGACCAATGCCCGGGTTTGCAACCCCGCCAATCCCAGAATGCCAATCGACAGGATGACAAGGGTCACCAGCACCTCCATCAGCGTCGCACCTGCGTGCCGCTGGCGGGGCGCACCGCCGTTGCGGCCATGGATGGCAACACCACCCGCCTGACAAACGCACGATAGGCACGATAGCAAAAGTCTGTTTCCCGGCATGGCACTCCTCACGGGCAGGTAATGGTGGTGGATTGCAGCTGAATGCGGCCAACCTGGTTGACCTTGATCACGCGTCCGACAATCGATGCGTTACCGCTGTCGCAGATGCGGAAAAATGCATCGCCGCCGGAGGTGGTTCCGCCGCGCGAACTGAATTCCAGATAGGCCAGGTCGCTGGCAGTGCTCAAAGTGGCAAGGCTGGCAGAGGTCACGCGAGTAACATAAGTTTGGCCGTCAAACGCCGGTTTGGTGCGAATCACCGTTCCGCCGGAACTGAGCGCCACCTGTACACCACTGGAGGAATAAATTGCGGTACCCGAGATCGCCGCGAGACGCACTGCCGCACCCCGTTTGATCGCCTCGCTCTTCGCCAAATTGAGCATGCCCACGAGTTCGTTGGTTTGAGTGACCATGCGGTTTTGCGCAATCATCGTGCCGAATGATGGAACAGCCAGCCCCGCCAAAATACCGACAATGGCCATCGTGACCATCAGTTCTACCAGCGTAAAGCCACCCATCTGCCGACGATGCAACTGAGCGGCCAGTGGCGGCAGTGCGCGCCTGGCACGAGCATACTTGCAGGCGATTGAACCCATTTGCGTGGGGAGCGTCATATCAGTTGAATATAGCGTTGACAATGGAACTTATCATTCTAAGGGACCCAAACGCTAGGTCAAGCTGGATGAGCGGCGCGTCAACCGCGACGAACGGGCAGCCGGAAACTCAAGCAATTTGGCCGGGCACCGCTGTTGGTATGATCAACGCATGATATTGCACCTGATCGCGCGCATCAGTGCCACTGGCACTCACATCCTTCCTTACGGCACCGGGGTGACTTGCGCATATGACTAGAGCGGCGGTTCTGCATCGCGGATTGGGAGTGGCATTGCTTCTGTCATTGGCAATGCATCTCTGGCTGGTCCGTCTTCCCCTCACCGGACTCGCAAGCTGGCTCCCCTGGTTTGGAACAACACAAAAGAGTGCGGCCGGCGCGTTCATCAAGGGGGCGTTGCGCCCACCCGCTTCACCGGCTCCGCCTGTGCCGGTCTCACCGGCCCGGCCGGGACACACAATAAACACGACGCCAGAACCTGTCGTTCGCCCTTCGGACACTGCAAACCCGACCCGCTCCCCCAGCGCCAGCCAGCCGCCCCAGGCGCTCGGCCCTGGCGCCAGCCAAAACAATGCAGAAGCGGCGAATCGTGAACCAGTGCAAGCGCGCTTGCAGGCGGGCACACAGGAAGGAGACCTGGCCCTGGCTGATTCGGGGCATGCGGCCAACCCCGATTTGCTGCCGCAACAGGCACACCTGGAATTCGCAGTGCGCAACAGCCAATTTTCAGGGGAGGGTCAGGCGCGCCAGTCGTGGCGAACGTCGGGTATCAATGGCAGCTATTCAATCGCACTGGATATGCGCGACGCGGCGGGAATCCCGGTGACCCAGACGCAGTCCGATGGTGTGCTGTTTGAGTGGGGTCTTGGCCTAAGCGAGCACCGCTGGGTCCAACGGGGCATCCGGCAGACCATCAACGTAAAAGGAGGTGAGGTTCACGGCCCCCTTACGGGCAAATTGCAAGATATCGATACGCTCTCATACGACTTGAGTTTTGACTTGAGGCGAACGCTCGGCGATGCAGTTACGCTACTTGAATCTGGCGAGAACATTGCCGTTAGCCTGACGCAGATGGACGACAATGTTGAGCTTGAGATTGGCGTCCAAAAGGTACGCACCAAGTATTTTGTGTGGCGCACACCTGGCTTCTCCACCGTCGCCGAAATCTGGATATCGCTCGACAAGTACCGGTTGCCGGTGCAGGTTCGCGTGCATCATGGCGAAGCATGGCGGGTACTGACCGCTACCTCCGTCACCATCGGACGGTCAGCGGACCGCTGAGGGGTTGCCGGTCGCTCAAATCGGCCGGTCGTGCAGGCGTTTTCGCGGTTGAACGGGGATGTTCAAACCGGCCGGCATAGGGAATCGAACCTGCTCCTTCACCCCTTCAAGCTTGCGCGCACTGGCGGCCCCCAGCTCCCGCAAACGCGCAATCACCGCCTCAACCAGCAACTCCGGCGCCGACGCCCCCGCCGTCACGCCAATGCGTTGCTTGCCGGCCAGCCAGGCCGGATCAATCTGATCGGCGCGATCCAGCAAGTACGCCTGCACTCCCATGTTGAGCGCCACTTCACGCAGGCGGTTGGAATTGGAGCTGTTAGGGGAGCCGACCACGATCACCAAATCACACTGCGGCGCCATGAACTTGACCGCATCCTGGCGGTTCTGCGTGGCGTAGCAAATGTCGTCCTTTTTCGGCCCGCGAATGGCCGGGTATCTGGCCTTGAGCGCCGCGACAATCCGCGCCGCATCATCGACCGACAGCGTGGTCTGCGTCACGTAAGCGAGCGCCTGCGCATTGCGCACCGACAGTGAAGCCACATCATCAAGCGTCTCGACCAGATACATGCCATCGTCGGCCTGGCCCATCGTGCCTTCGGCTTCGGGGTGGCCCTTGTGGCCGATCATCACGATCTCCATGCCGTCGCGGCGCATTTTCTGCACCTGCACATGCACTTTGGTCACCAGCGGGCAGGTCGCGTCGAACACCTGAAAGCCGCGCTGCTGCGCCTCGGCGCGTACCGACTGCGGCACGCCGTGGGCGCTAAATACCAGTGTCGCACCGGCCGGCACCTCTTCGAGCAGGTCGACAAACACGGCACCCTTGGCACGCAGGTCATCGACCACATACTGGTTGTGGACGATCTCGTGGCGCACGTAGATCGGCGCGCCATGCAGTTGCAACGCGCGCTCGACGATATCGATGGCGCGCACCACGCCGGCGCAAAAGCCGCGCGGCTGGGCGATCAGTACTTCCATGACATCCGCTTGTCCGATGGCGTTGTGCGGCTGGCTAGGTCAAATGGCAAGACCATCACAATATGCCGATGATTTCCGCTTCAAACACCACCGTGCGCCCCGCCAGCGGATGATTGAAGTCAAATACCGCATGGGTTTCGTCGACCTCCACCAGGGTGCCGGCAAAGCGCGCGCCGGACGCATCGGTAAACGCCATCTGACTGCCGGCCTCGTCATCAATCGCGCGCGGCAAGGCGTTGCGCGCGATACGCTGGATCAATTCCGGATTGCGCAGTCCGAACGCCGCCTCGGCCTCCAGCGTACAGGCAGTACGCTCGCCCGCACGCATGCCGAGCAGACAACGCTCCAGCGGTTCCGCCAATTGACCGGTGCCGAGCGCCAGCGTGGCAGGGCGGGCGCCGAAGGTGCTCACCGCGTCAGTGCCGTCCGGTAGCGTAATGCGGTAACGCAGGGTCAGGTAGCTGAGCGGCCCGACGGTGGCGGCCGGCGCCGTGCCGCCTGCTTCCATCGGGCCGGGAGCCAAGCCCAAGCCCACGGCTCCGGCCTCGCTGGCCGGTGAGCCGGCGGGTAAGCTGGCCGGTAAGCCGACCGGTAAGCCGGAACCGGCGCTCGCGCGTTGAGAAGCATCTTCTTGCATGGTGAAATTGTAAGTCATGCCCATTACCGACTGGCCCGCCGCCGAGCGTCCGCGCGAAAAATTGTTGCAACACGGCCCCGGGGGTCTGAGCGATGCCGAGTTGCTCGCGCTGTTTTTGCGTATCGGCGTGCCGGGCAAGACCGCGGTGGATCTCGCGCGCGAACTGCTCACCACGTTTGGCGGCTTGAACCGCCTGTTTGCTGCACCACGCGTCGACTTTACCCGCGTGCACGGCATGGGCGACGCCAAGTATGCGCAGTTGCAGGCGGTGCTCGAAATGGCGCGCCGGGCGCTCGCCGAAGGCCTGCACAAAGGCGTGAGTCTGTCGTCGCCCAAGGCGGTCAAGGACTATCTGGTTCTCAGCCTCTCCGCCCTGCCGCATGAAGTCTTTCAAGTGCTGTTTCTCAACATGCGCAACGAGTTGATCGCTTCCGAAGAACTGTTTCGCGGCACCCTGTCGCAAACCAGCGTCTATCCGCGCGAAGTCGTCAAGCGTGCACTCGCACTCAACGCTGCTGCCGTGATCCTCGCGCACAACCACCCGTCAGGCGTGGCCGAACCGAGCCATGCGGATCGCCTGCTCACCGATGCCATCAAGTCGGCGCTGGCACTGGTCGACGTGCGGGTGCTGGACCATCTCATCATCGGCGGGCGCACCGCAATGTCGTTTGCCGAGAACGGCTGGTTGTTGGCGCCGCCGTGGCGGCGCGCGGCTTACGAAAAAAACGGCCAGCGCGGCCAACCCGCAAGCGTCGCTGCCCGTGGCAATGCCAGCGCCAGCACACCTGATCCAGCGTGTTGTATCAGACACTGCGTGCGCGGAAAATTTAAGTAGTCCCCGATCCACGCCACCGTACCGCGCGGCACGCCGGCGGAGTCAGCCGCTGGCTGCAGTCGCTCCAGGGCAAACACGCCGAGCGGGCTGTTGAGGCCGGTCTTCAATGATTTTCCCAGCGCCTCGCGCGCGCTCCACAGCATGCCACACGCAATCGCTTCATCGATGGGTGAGTGCGACGAATCAGCCTGTGCAATTGCTGGTGAGCCGCCTTGTGCAACTGCTGGTGCGCCCCCTTGTGCAAGCGCTGCTGCGCGCGCTGGCGCAACCGCTGGCGCCACGCCTGGCTGCACACCATGTTGGGCAAGCCAGGCGCGTTCCGCGTCGGAGAGTTGCAACTCGCCGAGCACGGTCGGCGCAGAAGAGGCGGCGACCTGCTCAAGATCGATGCCCATCGGCAGCGCATCCGGATAAGCGAGTGCAACCGCCAATCCACCTGAATGGCTGAGGGTGACATCAACGCCTGCTGCACGGGCATGACGCACCAGCGGCTGGCCGAAGGTGCCGCGGACGATCTCGATTTTGGTCAGATCGACCTCGCCAAGAGCCGCTCCCAGAGCGCGTTTCGCGGCGATGCGGCCTTGCAGGGCGCTGTGGCGCTTGTTCTCCACCCGCAATGCCTTCCAGTGGGTCAGCTCGGTTTGATTCAGGAACCAATGTGGCTCGGCGAGCGCGTGCTGCATTTCGCTGTGTGTCACCACGGCAAAGAACGCCTGCGCAGCAACCCCATCGGCGCGCAACGCGATGGTCTGCACCGGCGCAGGCTGATCGCTCATCGATCGCCAGCGGCGTGGCTACCGGCCACCTGAGCGCCCGCTGTACTGTCACCCGCAGCAGCGCCGCCCACGCCTGGCGCCCGCAATGAAGCGCGCAAACGCGTCATCCCCTCGGCAATCGACACCCGTGGCACGTAAGCCAAATCGCGCCGCGCGGCCGTGAGGTCGAACCAGTGCGCAGTCGACATCTCGCGCACCACAAAGCGCGTCAGGCGCGGTTCTCCCGGCTTCTTAAGCCAGCGATGCGCCGCTTCAAATCCGCGTGCCAGCAACAGCGCAAGCCACACCGGCACGGCGCGCGTGACCGGCGGTGCCTCTGCCGCCTGCAGCAAACGGTTGACCATCTCCCACATCGGCACCGGTTCGCCCTGCGAAATGAAATACACCTTGCCGGCCACGGCAGAGCCAGGCGCGAGACGATCCGCCGCCAGCAGATGCGCGTCGGCGGCGTTGTCCACATAAACGGTGTCGATCAAATTGGGCCGCGAACCGATGCGCCGCAATTGCCCGGCACGCGCACGTGCCACCATGCGCGGCAGCAGATGGTTGTCGCCCGGCCCCCAGATGAGGTGCGGGCGCAGGCTCACCGTCGCGAGATGCGCGTCATTCGCGGCGCGCACCAAGCGCTCGGCCTGCGCCTTGGTGTGCGGATAGTGTGCCTCGTAGTGTGCGGGGTATGGCACCGATTCATCGACCCCTTCCATGTCGCGCCCGTCAAACACCACGCTGGGGGAACTGGTGTAGACCAGGCGCCGCACTCCCTGCGCGCGGCAGGCAGCGATCACGTTCGCGGTACCGGTCACGTTGGCAAGATGGTATTCCTCGTAAGCACCCCAGATACCGGGCTTGGCGGCAACGTGGAACACCACGTCACAGCCCTGCACCGCCACTGACACCGCGCCAGCATCGGCAATGTCGCCGCGCTGTTGCTCGACACCGAGTGCCTGCAAGGCCGGGTAGTGGGCCCGCGAGAAGCTGCGCACCGTGTCGCCACGCGCCACCAGGGCGCGCACGATGGCCAGCCCCAAAAAACCGCCGCCGCCAGTGACGAGAGCCTTCATCGCATCCTCACCGCAATTGCTGCGCGGCCCACACCGCCAGCTTGTCGCGAAAGATCTTCGCGTTGTGGCGCACATCGACCGGGAAGGAGGGGTGAAACAAAAAGGTCTTGATGTCGCGCGTGTGCGCGTGCGCAGCGCCGAGCACACGCAGCGCTTCACGAATCTCGTCCTGCGAGGCAGTGCCGGCGCCATCACGCGCCCTGGCATCGTCGGCTGCCGCCTCCAACTCCACGCACAGTACCGGCTGCATCACCCCGGCGCGCAGCACGCCTGCCAGCGCGGTGCGATACACCTTTGGATGGACATTGAACACGCCTTCGCAAGGAATCGAGAAGCGTGTGACCGTGCCCTGCGGCGTGACGGTCTCGACCCGGTGCGCCTTGCGCCCGCAAAACCAGAGGCGGCCCTGCGCATCAAGGTAGCCGACATCCCCCATGCGGTGATAAAAGCCGCCATTGGCAGGTTCGTGTGCAGAGGCAGGGTCGGGGATTTTTGACAGCGCCGTCGCTGCCGGCAGATCAAAATAGGCCCGCGTTGCATGCGCGGCCTTCACGGCAATCTCGCCAATCTCGCCTGCCGGCAATTCAAGTGCATCGCTCCAGGCGTCGATCGGCTGGTCGCTGATGCGGATCACTTTCGCCGTCACCCCCGGCACCGGCCGGCCGACGCACACACCCGCGCCGGCGTCGGTGAGCTGGCGCGTCTCGCGCAAGATCTCTTCACTGCCGATGGACGCCACCGGCAAACACTCCGTCGCGCCGTAGGGCGTAAAAACCTGGGCGCCGGATGGCAGCATGGCAGCAAAACGCGCAAGCACCTTGGCCGGCACCGGCGCACCAGCGGAAATGGCGCGGCGCAAGGTCGGCAGCGTGATCTTGCGCTCCTCACCATAGCGGCCTACGCGATTGATCAGCGCGGGCGAGCCGAACATGTTGGTGATGCCGAACTTTTCAATTGCACTGATGATGTTCGCGGGGTCAGCGCTCGCCGGCCGCGACGCGTCCATCTCGGGCACTACCGCCGTCATGCCCAGTGCGGGGCCGAACAAGGCAAATAGCGGAAAGGTGGCCAGATCCATTTCACCGGGCTCAATGCCGTAGAGCGCACGAATATGCTCGACCTGCGCATTGAAAATGCCGTGCGTATACACCGCACCCTTGGGCGCGCCGGTGCTGCCGCTGGTAAACAGGATGGCGGCTGGTTCATCGGCGCCGAGATCAAGCGGTGCGAAGGCAGTATGTGCCGCATCTCCATGCGACCCGACATCCGCCGCACCTGCCGCACTCGCCGCACCCAACCTACCCGCCGCCCCCTCCATCAACTGCGCCAGGGTATGACCGCCCCAAAACCATTTCGCGCCTACCGTCACCTTGATGCACACCGTCGCACGCGCCCAGCCGAGCACGGCGCGCGCAGCATGCGCTTTGGGGATGCCGATAAACGCCTCGGGCCGCGCATGCGCCAGACAACCGCGCAAATTCGGCAAACCGATGCCGGGATCAATCAGCACCGGCACCGCACCGGCTTTGAAGATCGCAAACGTCAATGAGAAAAATTCAAGGCTCGGCGGTACCATCAGCGCCGTGCGCACGCCGCGCCCGATGCCGATCGATTGCAAGGCGTGGGCGAGTCGACTGCTTTGCGCTTCAAGTGCGGCGAAGGTCATCTGCTCGTAGGCCACCGCGCCCTGCGCGTCGCGGCCCTTGGCGCAGATCACTGCCGCACGATCCGGCTGCAATGCCGCCATGCGCGCGAGATGGCGCGCAATATTGCCGTGGCCCGCCGCCTCAGACATGTTCCGGATGGCGCGTGAGGAAATCCTGCACCAGCGGCAGGATGCGCGCGCCCGCGTCTTCGAGCACATAGTGGCCGGCGTCGGCGAAGCGGTGTACCTCGGCCGAAGGCAGGATGTTCTGCCACTCGCGCAAAAAATGATGGTCGAACACGAAGTCCTTGTCACCCCAGCAAATCAGGCAGGGCTTGAGATTGAACTGCGGCAGCGCCGCCTGCACTTCGCTCACCAGCGCATATCCCGGGTCATCCGCATGCAGCGGAATGTCCTGCACGAAGTGATACAGCCCGGTGCGCTCGTCCGGCAAACGATAGGGCCACAGATAGCCCGCGCGTACCGCCTGCGGCAACGGCCGGCACACCGCCCAGCGTGCCAGCACGCTGATGAACAGCGCGGAGTCACGGATGATCAGTTCACCCAGTGGCGTGCGCCGGCACAGCCACAGCGACCACGGCAGGCGTTTGGTCTTGGGCAAATGAAACGCAGCGGTGTTGAGCAACACGATGCGGTTAATGCGCCCGGGAAAACGCGCGGCATACCCCATGCCGATCATGCCGCCCCAGTCGTGCATCAACAGCGTCACGCGGCCCTTCACCTCCAGTTGATCAATCAGCGCCGCGAGATCATCGACGCGGCGGCGCAAGGTGTAGGAATAGGCCTTGTCGTCAGGTTTGTCGGACAAACCACAGCCGATGTGATCGGGCACGATCACGCGATGGGTCGCGCGCAGACCCAGAACGAGGTCGCGAAAAAAGAACGACCAGGTCGGATTGCCGTGCAGCATGATGATGGTTTCGCGTGGCGGGTGGGTGGCAGATGCCGATTCGCCAGAGATCCCCTCACGCCCCTCATCGAGCACGTGCATGCGAAATCCATTCACCTCGCGCAGGGTGCCGGTAAAGGGATACAGCGTGCTGGTGAACGCCGGCTTGCCGCCAGCACCCGCTGCGCTCCCTTCACCTGGTCTAGTTGCCCTGTTGTCTGTGCCTTCCGCTGTCGCCATGTCTACCACTCCAAACCCATCATGAGGCAGGTCAGTCCGCTGCCAATGCCGAGAAATGCCACGCGCTGCCCGCTCTTGAGCACGCCGCGCTCCTGTGCAATCGCCGCAGTCACCGGCAGCGCAACAGACCCCATGTTGCCGAGATAGGCGTAAGTGGTGTAATCCTTGTCGCGCGCCACCTGGAGCGATTTCAGAATCGCGTCCTGATGCCCACTACCCACCTGGTGGCAGACGACACGATCAATCTCGGCCGGCGACCAGTCCATTTGTGCGAGGAACTGTTGCCAGGTTGCCTGGCCCAGATGCACGCCATGCTTCAACACCGCGACCGGGTCAGTGACCATGTATTGCGCAAACTGGTTCGCCGTGGATGCCGCATCGTCCGCGCTTGCACTCGCTGACGCCGGCGCAGGTTCGATACCCCAACGGCACAAACGATGATGCTCGGGCGCGACATTCGACACCGCGCCGCATAGGCGCGCGCCGGCTTCACCGCCAAACGAGCCATCGGTCAACAACATCGCCACGGCACCCGATCCGCCGGTGAACGTGGCGAGCGCCTCGGCGAAAACATCCATGCCCGCTGGGGATTTGGTCGCTCCCAGCAGCTGCGCCATCACGATCTCGTTAATCTCGCGTGCCGACTCGCACGACTCCACCTTGCAGGCGCGAATCTGTCCCATTTCAATGCGGTTGGCAAGATCAATCATGCCGTTGTGCACGCCGTGGCTGGGGTTGGTCACGTCATATAACGACGCAGCGCCGCTCACTCCGTGGGCATCG
>JANLTL010000135.1:0-8554 GCA_031362905.1 Burkholderiales bacterium
GGACCGCCGACAAATGCGAAGTCTGGTGCCCGACGCAAAACGCGGACGCCGCTCTGGCTGCCTGCGCAGCGGCGGCCGGCTTGCCGCAGAACAAATGCGACGTGTACAAGATCAACCTCGGCGGCGGCTTTGGCCGGCGCGGCGCGTTTCACGACTATGTGCGCCAGGCGGTCAGCATCGCCAAGCAGATGCCCGGCACCCCGGTCAAACTGCTCTGGTCACGCGAGGAAGACATGCTGCACGGTGCGTATCACCCGGTCACCCAGTGCAAACTGACTGCGGGGGTCGATGCGCAAGGCAACGTCACTGGCCTCAACATGCGCATCTCGGGCCAGTCGATCCTCGCCTCGGTACTGCCGACCCTGATGGTCAATGGCGCCGACCTGTTGCAGTTTCAGGGCCTGCTGCCGGTCGGGCACGACCGCTTCCCCGATCACGCGATCAGCTACGCGTTTGACAATCTCACCATCGATCACGCGATGCGCAACACCCATGTGCCGCCGGGTTTTTGGCGCGGGGTGAATGCCAACCAGAATGCGATCTACATGGAGTGCTTCGTCGACGAAGTCGCGCAAGCCACCAATCAGGATGCACTGGCGCTGCGCCAGAAGCTAATGGCGAAAAACCCCAAGGGTTGGGCCGTGCTCAAGGCCGCTGCTGACCAGGGCGGCTGGGGCAAACCCTTGCCCAAGGGGAGTGGACGCGGTCTTGCCGCCTTCTACTGCTTTGGCTCCTACATCGCGGCCTGTGCAGAAGTCTCGGTGGCGGCGGACGGCAAGCTCTTGATCAAGCGCATCGTGGCGGCCACCGACCCGGGCAACGCGGTCAACCCGAAACAGATCGCGCACCAGATCGAAGGCTCGTTTGTGTATGGCCTCGGCGCCATGCTGCATCAGGAGTGCACCGTCAAGGACGGCGCGATCGTCGAGAGCAATTTCCACTCTTACCAGTGTCTCAAGATCAGCGAGATGCCCAAGGTGGAATCCATCGTGATGCCATCTGGTGACTTCTGGGGCGGCGTGGGTGAGCCGACCATTGCCGTCGCTGCGCCAGCGGTGCTCAATGCGATCTTCAACGCCACCGGCAAGCGCATTCGCAATCTGCCGGTCAAGGCGCAGGATCTGCGCGCCTGAGTGGTAAACGGTGCCGCGCCGCAGAACAATGCGGTGTCAATAGAAAAGGGGGCGTTGCCCCCTTTTCTGCTTTTGCTACCCGGTTCATCGCCGCTGCCGGGAACACTCGGGCCGACCGGCCGGTGCCGGCAGGCGATCGGGTTTCAAGCGGGTTTCATGCAGGTTTCACCGGCACATGCACACCGCGCCGCTTGCGCGCCGCCTTGTCGGAATACATTGCGGCATCGGCCAGCCTGAGCAGATCATCAAGGGAAGCGCCATCGTCGGGATAAAACGCCACGCCGATGCTGGCTGACAAGGTCCACGCGCCGCCGCCCGCCACGATGGGAATACCGATCACGTCCGACAGCTTTTCGAGGACGGACTGCACCGAGGCGCGATCATCGAGGTCGCTCGCCAGCACCACGAATTCGTCCCCGCCAAGGCGTGCCACCGTATCGGCTCCGCGCACCGTCGTGCGCAAGCGCCCGGCCAGCGCTACCAGCGCCTCGTCGCCGGCGGCATGGCCGCGCGTGTCGTTGAGCTCCTTGAAGTGATCGAGGTCCAGCAGCAGCACCGCTATCTTGTGCTCATTGCGTTTGGCGTATTCGGTGGCAAGGCCGAAGCGCTCCTGCAGTGACAGCCGGTTGGGCAGGCCAGTGAGCGCGTCATGTTGCGCAAGGTGGCGCATGCGGGTCTCGTCCTCGGCGAGTTTTTGCAGCAAGGCATCGCGCTCCTGCGCCTCAATCCGCAGCTTGCGGTTCGCGTCTTCGAGCTGCGCGGTGCGCTCTTCGACGCGCACCGACAATTCGCGCTCCTGACGCTGCGTGCTCGCGAGCAAAGCTTCCTGCGCCTGCAACTTTTCACGCCGCATCAGATTGATGCGGTCGCCGAGGCCGAACGAGAGCAGCAAGACATCAAACGCGACGCCAATATGCAAGCCATTCATGGTCAGGAAAATGGACGGCACCAGCGCAAAATTGCGCAATGCTGCCAAAACGATGAATACCAGCAGCACGCCCCAGGCGAGCAGAAAGAAACGGGCCGGCCGGTAGCCGCGCGCGAGGCCGCGAACTGCGATCACCAGCGACAGCGTGGCGCCGATGGCCGCGACCGCGGAAATCGCCTGCATCGCTTGGCTGTATTGCAGGGCAAAACCGGTCGCGCTGCACGCGGCGATCAACACCCCCGCCCAAGTGACGCCCTGCGCGAAGGGGTCAAGGCGCGGCTCGTGCACGCTGGTGGCAAGAAAACTGCGCGAAAACTGGCTGGCAAACACGATCGTCGCTGCAAAGGCAGTCGCCAGCGCCTGATTGGCCCACCACACGCGGGTCGGCCACAGATGCTCGTACGCGAACCCGTCATACACCAGGAGCGCCATGCCAAACGAGCCGACATAAGCCACGTAGTAAAGGTAAATCGGATCACGCAGCGCCAGCAGCAGCCCGAAGTTGTACAAAAACATCGCCGCGACCAGACCGTAGAACAGGCCGTAGACCAGTTGTGCCTGCCGCTCGTGCGCGGCAAACGCAGCGCGACTCCACAACGTAAGCGGCACCGTCACCACGCTCGAACTCACCACGCGGAGGTAGAACACGGCGGGTGTACCAGCGGGGGCACGCAACGAGAGCACGTGATTGCGATGCGGGAAGCCGCGCTCGGCCCACGGCACCTGGTCGCCCGCATGCTGCACGGTGTAGGCGTTGCCTTGGGGCGAATACAAATCGATCGAGTCCAGGCTGGGCATGGCAATTTCGAGCAACAAGTCCAGGGGAGCGCTTCCGGGATCGATGGCAAACCGCAGCCAGTGCGCCGAATCTGAATAGCCAAAGTTGGGCCGCTCTACCGGTACTGGCAAGAAAGGCTGAGCGGAAGATTCCGCGCGCACCGCGTCAAAGCTCAGTCTGCGCCCCACATCTTCGAAATGGGAGGCGAAACGACCAACAGGCAGGCTGCCGCCGGCTGTGACCCGCGCCGCACTGAGGGCGGATTGCGGAGCGAGAGCAGGTGCTTGCGCCTGCACCAGCGCTGCCCACAGCAGGCCCGCGGCAGCGAGCAGCCAAGCCGGACTCCACGCCAAACCTCTTGTTGCGATTATCGACATCGGTGCCCTGTTTCCCTGCTGTGGACTGCGCAAACCGCTCTCCTTTTCAAGTGTAGCAGCGCATGGAACAAGCATGTATCTGGCAATGTTGGCCCCCTCTTGAGCGCGAAGCTGCGGTGTAGGCGGCTTGCGGTTGCCCACTACGCAGCGACGAGCGCCGTTCCTAGCGAAGGTCTGCGCCCAACTCCGACAGCACCAGGGCAATCACCCGGCGCGACAATGGCAGGCTGATGTGGCCGATACCGGTCAGCTCGATGTTGCGCGCGCCGTCGAGCCTCGCGCTCGTAGCCGGCACGACAACATTGTCGTCGAGTGAATAGATCGAAACCAGCGGGCAGACCCAGGCGCCGCCTTCGTGCTCTGCCAACTGCGTCAGCCACGCGCTGTTTGGATGCATTTGCCGGCCGTTCTTGCTGCGCTCGACGCGCGCCCACGCCGTGCCGTGGTGTGGCGTGCCAAGGGTGATCACTTTGGCGACGCCTGGGTCGAGCCGTTCCTGCATGCTGCGACGCAAATACGCCCTGGCCGCAAGGCCCCCCATGCTGTGGCATACCAACGTCACCTGCGTGCTACCGGTGGCGGCCCGAATCGATTCGATGCGTGCCGCGATCAAGGAAGCGTACTGCCCAATATCGCTATAGACCGGCTCCAGATTCAAGGTGAATACGCCAAAACCGTTGTGGCACAAGCTTCTCCACAATCGCCACAGCGCGCCGGCATTGTTGACGTAGCCGTGAATCAGCAATACTGGCGGCGTATTCGCACGGGTGCCCGCCTGGTCGCGCCGCATCAACACGCGTTCCAGTGGCAGCCAACACAGAAACAAAGACCATGCGGCCAAGACTTCCCCCAGCCACAAGTTGACTCTGCCGCGCCAGGACAAGCGCGAGGCAGGTGGCCGGCCGGGCGCCAGCGCGGCCGAAATGACCAGGGTTGCGCCAATCAGCACGGCGATGAGCAGCAGCAAGGCGCCGGGCCCGGCAAGCCAGAGGATGACCAGGTCAAGGATCGCGACGGCGGCGGCAAGCATCGGCGTATGATACTTGGCAAGGAATAGAGCGGCGCGCGCTGCTGTTGCTAAGCTTTGAAGTGGTCACATTTTTTTGTGTGGTCGCACTTTTGACGTGATTGCATTTTTCGCGTGGTTGCGTTTTTTGCGTGGTTGCGTTTTCTTGACGTATTCGTGCTTTGCCGCCCGGCTTTCGAGAGCTGGGCGAGGGCTCGAAGCGCCACGCGCGGCCAGACCGGTTTGGGTTACCAGAATGAAAGAGGGCCAGTCATGAAAACCTTGATTTTGCTTGTGATGGCGCTGCTGCTTGGCGCTTGCGCCTCCTACAGCGGCAGTTCGCTGGTGCCTGGCGCGGCGACGCAGGCTGAGGTACGCCAGCTGATGGGAGAACCGGCTGCAGTTCACAAATCGGTGGGTGCGCCGAGTGGGGAATCATGGGAGTATCCCCGCGGGCCGTTTGGGCGGCACACTTTCATGGTGCGTTTTGACACTGCAGGCAAAATGACATCCATCGATCAAGTGTTGACGGTGGCACATACCGCCAAGATTGCCTGGGGGCAGGCAACGCGTGATGACGTGCAGAGGTTGCTCGGTCGTCCCGGCATGGTGTATCCCGTGCGTAGTGGTGGCGAACTGTGGGATTACGCCGCCATGTCCGAAGGACTGCCGCGCAAAATTCGCATCGTCGTGTCGTTCGACACCAGCGGCCGTGCGGTCTCGGGCGGGGAGTCCTATGACCCGGAAGAATTCAGCCCGAATGCAGACGGAAACACCTCCAATTGATTGGGTGGCTGCGCCGCGGTTGACGCAGATTTGAACGACGCAATCGCGGGCGCAAGCCCCTCCCAGGGTGCTGCGCAGCGCATCCGCCTGCGCTTGGCGGGCGTCATGCGCCTGCGCGCCGCTGCGGCTGCCGATGCGTCGCTTGGCAGACTGCTGCTGGGGCTCAAATCCTGGCAAGCGCAGCGTCTCGCGGGCACCTATGCCGACCTGCTGGCAAGCGAGCGCCACTCTGGCGCAGCGCAGTTTTTTCTTGAAGAGCTGTACGGCGCGCGTGATTTTTCGCAGCGCGACGCCGACCTCGAGCGCATCCTTCCCAAGCTGACGCGCTTGCTGCCTGAAACCGCCCTGCAGATGATTGCAGGGGCGCTTGAGCTCGACGAGCTCTCCGAGGCACTCGACGCCAGCGTGGCCCGCGCCCACGGCGACGCTGCCATTTCAGTCGGCACCTATGCCGCCGCCTACCGCGCCGGGTCATCGCCTGCAGAGCGCGCCAGGCAGATTGTCCTGCTCGATCAGATCGGCCGCGCGCTCGATTCGCTGACGCGGGTTCCCATGCTGTTCACCACCCTCAAACTGATGCGCCAACCGGCCCGCCTGGCCGGGTTGGCAGGGCTGCAGCAGTTCCTTGAGCAAGGATTCATGCACTGCAAGAAAATGGCGGGGGTCGACGAATTTCTGGGCACTATCGTTCGCCGCGAAACCCGCGCCATGGAGCGCCTGTTCGCCGGGGTGGCCGAACCATTTGCGGGCCTTGAGGAAACCGGATAAGCTTTGCCTTAGAGCGCGAGGGAGCGCCAACCAATGCATTTTTGAGCCGCGCTTTCAGGACCTTCCCTGAAGGGCGAGGTCTTGAAAGCGCGTTTTGAACTGATAACCCGGAGACAAAGCATGGCCGATAAAGTCTGGCTCAAGCAATACCCCAAAGGCGTTCCAGCAGAGATTGACTACAGCGCCTACACCTCGATCAAGCACTTGTTCGAGAATTGCTGCGAAAAGTTCAAGGACCTGCCGGCTTATTCGAACCTCGGCTGCACCATCACCTACGGTGATCTTGACGCCAGAACCCGCGAATTTGCCGCCTTCCTGCAGTCGCTGCCGGGCCTGGCCAAGGGCGACCGCGTCGCCATCATGATGCCGAACCTGCTGCAGTATCCAATCGCGATATTCGGCATCCTGCGCGCCGGCATGATCGTGGTCAACGTCAACCCGCTGTACACACCGCGCGAGCTCGAGCATCAGCTCAAAGACTCGGGCGCCAAAGCCATTTTGATCGTCGAGAATTTCGCCACCACCCTGCAGCAAGTGATCAAGGCGACGCCGGTCGAGCATGTCATCACCACGCAGATTGGCGACATGCTGCCGGTGCCGAAACGCTGGATCGTCAATTTCGTCATCAAGAGCGTGAAAAAGATGGTGCCGGACTGGCGCATCGACGGCGCCATGACCTTTCGCTCTGCATTGGCGCGCGGTGCGGCCGCGCCCTACAAATCGGTGGACATGACGCTCGACGACCTCGCCTTTTTGCAATACACCGGCGGCACCACGGGCTTGTCAAAGGGCGCGATGCTGACCCATCGCAACATCGTCGCCAACCTGCATCAGTCGGGCGCATGGACCTCGACCAACTTTGTGGAGGGCAAGGAGGTGGTGATTTCACCGCTGCCGATGTACCACATCTTTTGTCTGACGGCGACGCTTTCCTTCATGCAATGGGGCGCTGTCAATGTGCTGATCACGAATCCGCGCGACATCCCTGCGTTTATCGAAGAATTGAAAAAATGGCCGTGGACGATCCTTACCGGCGTCAATACGCTTTTTAACGGCCTGCTCAACACGCCCGGCTTTGAGTCGCTCAACTTCTCCACGGTCAAAGTCGTTCTTGGCGGCGGCGCGGCGGTGCAAAAAGCAGTCGCCGATAAATGGCAGCAAGTCACCGGCAAGGCTCTCACGGAGGCCTACGGTCTGACCGAAACTTCGCCCGGCGCATCGATCAATCCGATGAACTCTCCCTGGAACGGCTCGATCGGCTTGCCGCTGCCGTCGACCGAATTCTCGATCCGCAACGACGACTTTGTCGAACTGCCATTGTGGGGCGGCGAGGGCAATATCGAGGCCTCGACCGGCGAGATCTGCATCAGGGGTCCGCAGGTCATGAAGGGTTACTGGCAGCAACCGGAAGAAACGGCCAAGGTGATCAAGGACGGCTGGCTGCTCACGGGCGACGTCGGCCACATGAACGACAAGGGCTTCGTGTTCATCACCGACCGCAAGAAGGACATGATCCTGGTGTCGGGCTTCAACGTATACCCGACTGAAATCGAAGGCGTGGTCGCAGCCTGCCCGGGCGTGCTCGAATGCGCCTCGATTGGCGTGCCGGATGAAAAATCCGGCGAGGCGGTCAAGATTGTCGTGGTGAAAAAAGACCCGAACGTCACCAAAGAGCAAATCATCGAGTATTGCAAGGCCAACCTCACCGGCTACAAGGTACCGCGCGTGGTCGAGTTCCGCGACGAATTGCCGAAGACACCGGTCGGCAAAATCCTGCGGCGTGAATTGCGCGACAAACCGAAGTGAGCGAAGTCAGAGCGACGCGCATTCTCGACTGAAAAAAACAGACCCTCAGTAGTTTCACCACTCGACCCATCGCCGTATTGTCAGGGGACAGACCGCACAGCGCTCTGTCCCCTTCTTTTTGCACCATAGTCCACCGCATCTCTTTTCTCTTTCGACAACTCATCATGGGCAAGACCAGACTCGAAGCGTTCAGCGACGGCGTGATCGCCATCATCATTACCATCATGGTTCTGGAACTGAAGGTGCCGCACGATCCCTCTTTCGACGGCCTCATCAAACTCGGCCCGGTGTTTCTGAGCTACGTGCTCAGCTTCGTCTACGTTGCCATTTACTGGAACAACCATCACCACATGCTGCATCTGGTGCACAAGGTCACGGGCGGCATCCTGTGGGCCAACATGCACCTGCTGTTTTGGCTCTCGCTGGTGCCGTTTGTGACTGGCTGGATGGGTGAGAACCACTTCGCACCGCTGCCGGCCGCGCTCTACGGCTTTGTGCTCTTGATGGCCGGTGCCGCCTATTTCATCCTGCAGTTGCGCATCATTGCTGCGCAAGGCCCGAATTCACCGCTGGCAGCCGCGATCGGCGCCGACCTCAAAGGCAAACTGTCGCTGGTCGCCTACGTGATTGCAATCCCTGCCGCGTTTGTGAGCGTGTGGATTTCGGGAACGCTCTATATCGCTGTCGCGCTACTCTGGCTGGTACCCGACAAACGCGTCGAACGTGCGTTGGGACAGCACGAAAAATAGCGGGCGCGGAAAACACAAAGCGTTGCCGGGCTTGACTGGAAGAGCCGCACCGTAGGCGTCCCTCAATGCACTCATGCCCCCAAAAAAAGAGCATTCATGGCCCCCTAAGGAGTCAAGTGAAAATAAGTTGATCAAGTTTTTGTTCGTCCTGGCAACAGAGTGTAGTTCCAGTCGCCATGAAATGGAGCCAGTTTGAGGTTGAGTTCGGCGAGTTCAGCATCGG
>JANLTL010000138.1:0-1705 GCA_031362905.1 Burkholderiales bacterium
CGAACGCGGCGTACCAATGGCTGACGCGTTGGGTTTTGAATATGGCGGCAAGCACCGGGATCAATGCCGTGCGGTGTTGCACGCGCAGCGGGTTGGTCAGAAAGCGCGCATCGCCGGACAACGCCGGCACGCCCAGCACCTTGCAAAAGCTCACAAACTGCGGGTCATTGCCCACCGCAACCATGATCTGTCCGTCAACGCATTCAAACGATTGCCACGGGCAGGTGATCGGCGAAGCGTTGCCGAGGCGCGGCGGCTGCTGGCCCGATACCAGGTACATCATCGCCACGTGCGACAGCGCCGCGACCTGCGCGTCGAGCAGCGCCAGGTCAATGTGCTGCCCCGCGCCGGACACGACATCGCGATGGCGCAGCGCCGCGAGGATCGCGCTCACCGCATAAAAACCCGCCGTGATGTCGCTCACCGACAACCCGGTGCGCAGCGGCCCGCCGCCCGGTTCACCATCGGCATGCCCGGTGATGCTCATGAACCCGCTCATCGACTGAAAAATCGGGTCGTAGCCCGGCAGATGGCTGTAGGGCCCGGTCTGGCCGAAACCGCTGATCGAGCAGTAGACGAGCTTGGGGTTGATCTGCTTGAGCGTGGCGTAGTCGAGCCCGTAGCGCGCCAGGTCGCCGGCCTTGAAATTCTCGATCAGGATGTCGCTCTTGATCGCCAGCTCGCGCACCAGCGCCTGCCCGGCCGGTTGCGCCATATCGAGCGTGATCGAACGCTTGCCGCGGTTCATCGCAAGGAAGGATGAGCTCTCGCGCGTCTCTCGGCCCTCGGCGTCCCTGGCGCGCACACCCTGCTGGCGCACGTCGTCGCCGCGGCCGGGCCGCTCCACCTTGATCACGTCGGCGCCGAAATCGGCCAGCATCTGCGCGGCCCACGGCCCGGAAAACACGCGTGAGAGGTCCAGTACGCGCACACCCGACAGGCAAGTCATTTTGCAGTGTTCCCCAAGGTTTTTGCAGCCGTCAATGATGGCCTATCCGCGCAGTGCGGGCCAGTCCCCGGCAGGGCATATCAGCTATGATCGTTGACCCGCCGGGTACCAATACCTGCGCCACTATGACGCAAAACAACAAGGCCACCAGCATCAAACTCGACCTCGCTGCCGACCTGCAGCGCTGGCGTACCTTTCTTGCCATCGCCGAGCTGGGCAGCCTGACGCGTGCGGCATTGTTCCTCGACAGCAACCAGTCCTTGCTGAGCCGCCAGTTGAATGCGCTGGAACGCGAATGCGGCGCGCGCCTGTTCAATCGCACCGGACGCGGCGTGGAGTTGTCCGACGTGGGCCAGCGCATTTTTCCGCAGGTCAAGGCGCTGCTGGCCGGTGCCGAGCAACTGGAGACAGAGATTCGCAGTGACGCACGCCAACCCGCCGGACGCGTGATCCTGGGCGCATTGCCGTCGATTTCAAACCCGCTGGTGGGCCATTTGTTTGCGCAGGTGCGTGCGCGATTTCCGGACGTGCACCTGAAAATTCTCGAAGGCTCCAGCGGGCAGGTGGAAGAATGGCTGGCCGATGCGCGCGTCGATATCGCCATCCTCTACCGCTACGGTGCGAGCCTGCCGGGCGAGGAGCAATCGCTGGCCACAGTCGAGAGTTACCTGGTCGGTGCGCCCGGCGACAAGCTCACGCGCGCAGCCAAAATCGAGTTCAAGGCGCTCGATGGGCTGCCCTTCATTTTGCCGGGCG
>JANLTL010000160.1:0-5956 GCA_031362905.1 Burkholderiales bacterium
GGGGCGGCAAAACCCTCCCGGCCCGGGGTTAGGCCGGCCCATACTGGGGCGGCGGCGCGACGACCGGTGGCGCAGCCGACGCCAGCCGTGGACACAAGCTCAACCCCGGCATGGCCGTTACCGCAGAGATCAAGCTCGGCACCCGCAGTGTGATGGAGTATCTGCTCTCGCCAGTGCGCGGCGCGTTTCATGAAGCCGGGCGGGAGCGGTGAGCAAGACCGCAAGCAAGCAGCACGGCTTCTGGTTTCGCAAGCCGTCTGCGCCGGATGCAGCCGCGCTGGACGCTGAGCCATTCTTCTGGACGGCAGGCAGCCTGTGCCAACTGCTGCGTATTCCGTTCGATGCGCAACTGGCGGCGCAAGCGTTTCCACCGCCGTATGACACGGTCAATCTGCAGCGCCTGCTCGGTGATCTGGGCATCCACTGCGGGCTGCGCAAGGTGCGCGCAGCGGCACTGGTCAAGCTGCCAATGCCGGTGGTGGCCTTCCGGCGCGTGCTGCAGCCAGAAGCGCTAACGCCTGCGCTGGTGGACGCAGCAGCAGAGCCGACCGCCGATGGCAATACCGCAAACACCGCCGAAACTACTGCACCCGCCGCACCCGCGCCCAACGCAGTCCCGCTGCTGGTCCTCAAAGCCGATGCCGACCGCCTGCTGGTGATCGGCCCCGGCGACAAGGAGCCGCGTGCCGTCACCTTCGCCGAGTTCGACGCGCAATGCCTGCCCGAGGTGCTCCTCGCCGCCAAGCGCGAGTCGGGTGCCGCACAAGACGGCGACGACGGCGCGGAGCCGCTCAACCCCGTCAAGTTCGGTTTCAAGTGGTTCATCCCCCACCTGCTCAAACACAAGCCACTGTGGCGCGACGTCATCATCGGCTCGGTGTTCATCCAGCTCATCGCGCTGGCGATGCCGCTGACCACCCAGGTGATTATTGACAAGGTGGTGGTCAACCAGACCTTGAATACCCTGTGGGTCATCGCCTTCGCCCTTGGCGTGTTCCTGATCTTCAACGCGCTCTTGTCCTGGTCGCGCCAATACCTGATCCTGCACACCGGCAACCGTGTAGATGCCTTGCTCGGCTCCAAGGTGTTCGACCACCTCCTGAGCCTGCCGCTGCCGTACTTCGAGCACCGTCCCACCGGCACCCTGATCGCGCGCCTGCATGGGGTCGAGACGATCCGTGAATTCATCACCGGCGCGGCGGTCACGCTCTTCCTTGACCTGCCGTGCCTGTTCATCTTTCTTGCGGTGATGTTCTTTTACTCGTGGCAGCTCTCGTTGATTGCGCTCGGGCTGGTATGTATCATCGCCATCATGTCTGTCCTGGTGACACCGGTGTTCCGGCAACGGCTCAACGACCAGTTCATGCAGGGCGCAAAGAATCAGGCCTTCCTGACTGAGTATGTTGCGGGGATGAACACCGTCAAATCCCTGCAAATGGAGCCGCAGCTCAACGCCAAATATGGCGCCATGATCGCGCATTACCTGCAGCGTACCTTTCGCACCAAGACCCTCGCCAATAGCTACAACACCGCCGCGCAGACCCTGGAGCAGGTGCAGACCACAGCAATCCTGATCGTGGGGGCGCTGCTGGTGATGAACAACGATGGCTTCACCATCGGCATGCTGGTCGCCTTCCAGATGTTCGCCGGGCGCATGAGCCAACCGATGCTCAAACTGGTCGGCCTGTATCAGGAGTTTCAGAACGCGCATATTGCGGTGCAGCGTCTGGGGGATTTGATGGATGCGCCGCCGGAGCCGTACAGCCTGCTGCCGGCGCGGCAACTGAACAGCGGCACAGCGCAAGCGGCGATCACCATCAAAGACCTGGCGTTCCGTTACAGCGAGCAGCACCCCTACCTTTACCGTGGCCTCAACCTCAGGTTCGAGGCCGGCCGCATCACGGCGCTGATGGGGGCGTCCGGCTCAGGCAAGAGCACGCTGGCGAAGCTGATTCAGGGCTTCTATGTTCCGACCGAGGGGCAGATCGAGATCGACGGCTACGACATCCGTCAACTGGCGGCCAACGAGTTGCGCAGCCAGTTGGGCGTGGTGCCCCAGGAGACCCTGTTGTTTGCCGGCAGCGTCTATGAAAACCTTCAGCTTGCCAACCCGCATGCGAGCTTTGACGAGATTGCGGCGGCGTGCAAGATGGCAGAGATTCACGACACCATCGAGCAGTTGCCCAAGGGTTACCAGACGCCGCTCGGCGAACACGGTGTCGGTCTCTCGGGCGGGCAGCGCCAGCGCATTGCGATTGCCAGAGCACTGCTCAAGCGCCCGAAGATTCTGATCTTTGATGAGGCGACCTCAAACCTCGATGCCGAAACCAGCGAGAAGTTTGCAGCGACCGTGAACAAGCTCAAGGGCAAAGTGACGATGGTGTTTATTGCGCATCAACTGCCTGCGACCTTGCAGGTGGATCGCGTGGTGCGGATTGATGCGGCGGACACAGCGCCTGCTCGTTAGTCCGGACCCGCACAAGGGAGCGGCTCATGCTGCCCCTGACAGTAGCGCTATGGCATCCGCACTGGCGGCGTCACGCCCAGACGCGCAGCACGCCTCACCAAGCTGCGGTCATAGGTCAGAAACGCGGTGCTGCGACGCGCACCGGCGAAATGGTAGGCATCTTCGAAGTCAAGCCCGGTCTGGGTCAATCGCACCGCTTGGCCGAGGCCAACAACGTCTTCGATTTCGACGCCTGGCAGGGCGGCAAGCTCAAGCAGCGCACTTAGAATCAAATCGCGCTCGAGTCCATAGATGCTTTCAAGCACCCAAAAGGTTTCGAGCACGACAGTCTTCGACACAAAGCCACCGGCAGCCGCAGCGTCGCGAGCGCGGGCACTTTGCTTCGGATCATCATCGACCAGAATGCGCACCACAATATTGGTGTCAAACGCGTTCACGAACCGCCTTTGGCGGATGCGCGCACAAAACGCGTGGCCGCCGCTTGCCGCGCTGCGGCGCGCATCTCTGCGGGTGATGCTGGCTTGCGGCCAGCGCGCTTGACGTGTTTGGCAAGCATTCCAAACACCTCGTCCACCGATGCCACCCGGTTTGGGGCTGGGCGCATCACCGCTTCACTGCCGCGGACTTCCCATTGCACCGGTGCGCCAGGTTTCAAGCGCAAGGCAGCCCAGACATCAGCGGGCACTTCGATCAGGCGTTTTGCAGCGGCAGAGGATGGCATGGCGGCCCCTCGTTTGGGAGGAGTCGCAATTGTAAAGCCGGCATGCAGGTCGATCCGATCGTAAACATCATGCCCGTACCCGCAGCAGGAGGGCCCGCATCGTGAACGCCCCCACAAGCTGCGACTTCGTCAAGCAGCGTATCAGCAGGATCGTCAAGAGACACCGCAGCCTCAACACTAACGTTCACGATGGCACTTCAATTACACAGCTGGCGTCAGAGCTTTCACAGTGGGATCAGGCCGGCGCTTCAACCCGAACAACACCTCGTTGATGCGCTCGAACCCGCGCCACACTCCGGCCTTGTCGAGCATCGGATTGAGCACATTGGTGACCGGGCAGTAGTGGGTGTCTTTTTGCCCCTTGTGATGATGTGCATGATGGCGCTGCGTCTGCAGCAGCTTGATCTTTTGCGGAAAGGCCACCAGCGCGCCGATGGCGAGCAGGTCCCATGATCTCTCCAGTCAGGCGCAATCTGCGCTCGCACTGCATTGCCGCCTGCGGCACATCGGTTAAAGTCCCTGCTCCGTTTGCCTCTCAAGCCCCGCGTCACTGCGGGCCACCCCGTGTTGCGCGCGCTCCGCTTCCTCAAGATTTTTTCCATCGCGTACCGCTTCGGGCTGGACGAGTTTTTCATGGCTGCGGCCAAGGCCGGCTGGCCCAAATCGCTGTACCAGGCCGTGTTTGGCGGTCGCACGTTTGCGGCGCCGCGCGGCGTGCGCTTGCGTCAGGCGCTCGAAACCCTGGGGCCGATTTTTGTGAAGTTTGGCCAGGTGCTGTCGACGCGGCGCGACCTGATGCCGGCCGACATCGCCGATGAGCTGGCGCGTCTGCAGGATCGCGTGCCGCCGTTTGATTCGGCGGTTGCCGAGCGGGAGATCGAGCGTGCGCTGGGGCAGGCGCCTTCAACACTGTTTCGGTCGTTCGACCGCGTGCCGGTGGCGAGTGCATCGATTGCGCAAGTGCATTTCGCCGTGCTGCACGACGGCCGTGAGGTCGCGGTCAAGGTGTTGCGCCCCGGCATGCTGCCGGCGATCGAGAGCGATCTCGCGCTCATGGGCGTGGCAGCGAACCTGATCGAAGCCTGGTGGGCAGATGGCAAGCGTTTGAAGCCGCGCGAAGTGGTGGCCGAGTTCGACATGTATTTGCACGACGAGCTCGATTTGATTCGCGAGGCCGCCAATGCCAGTCAACTGCGCCGCAACTTCTTGCCGTCCGGTGTGCGCGGCCATCTGCTGATGGTGCCGGAGATCTATTGGGACTACTGCCGCCCTACCGTGATGACGATGCAGCGCATGCACGGCATTCCGATCAGCCAGATCGACAAACTCAAGGCGGCCGGGATTGATTTGAAAAAGCTCTCGCGTGATGGCGTCGAGATTTTTTTCACCCAGGTGTTTACCGACGGCTTTTTTCATGCCGACATGCATCCCGGCAACATTCTGGTGTCGGACGCCGCCGATTCGCTCGGGCGCTACGTGGCGCTCGACTTCGGCATTGTCGGCACGCTGTCGGAGCACGACAAGGATTACCTCGCGAAAAACTTTCTGGCGTTTTTCAACCGCGACTATCACCGCGTCGCCACCTTGCATGTTGAATCAGGCTGGGTGCCGCGCAATACCAATGTTGAAGCCCTGGAAGGCGCCGTGCGCGCGTGTTGTGAGCCCATTTTCGACAAGCCGCTACACGAAATTTCACTCGGTCAGGTCTTGCTGCGTCTGTTCCAGACTTCGCGCCGCTTCAATGTTGAAATTCAGCCGCAACTGGTGCTGTTGCAAAAGACCCTGCTCAATATCGAAGGCCTCGGGCGCGAGATGGATCCCGAACTCGATCTGTGGGCCACCGCCAAACCCTATCTCGAAACCTGGATGCGCGAGCAGCTCGGCTGGCAAGGGTTCGCCAAAAATCTGGAGAAGGAAGCGCCCTATTTCGCCAAGATGATTCCGCAATGGCCGCGCCTGATCACTCAGGTGCTGGAGCGCGCGAGCACGAGCCAGGATGAGGGTGCAATGAGGCGCCTGGCCGAAGAGCAGCGCCGCACCAACGGGCGCCTGACCTGGATCACCGGAGCACTGATTGCGCTGGCCGCCTGGCAAGTCTGGTTGTGGTTCCGGCTGTGAGGCCTGGCGCGCCCATTCCGCTCGTTTCGCCCCTTCCGCCCCTTCCGCCCCTTCCGCCCCTTCCGCCCCTTCGAAGGGCGCTGGTGGCGCCACTGCTTGCGTTTTTGTTTGCCTGCCTGTGCGCGGTCGCTCCGCTGTCCGCACAACCCGCCGCGCCGGCGCTCTTGCTCGCCAACGAGTATCACGCCGGGCTCAACGTCAGCCGCTATCTGGTGAGCGAGAAATTCGATGGCGTGCGTGCACTGTGGGACGGCAAGACCCTGCGCTTTCGCAGCGGACGCGAAGTGATGGCGCCAGCGTGGTTTACCGCGAGACTGCCTGCGACGCAGCTCGACGGCGAACTTTGGCTCGCGCGCGGCAAGTTTGACGAACTCTCGGGCATCGTGCGCAAGGCACAGCCGGTGGACGACGAATGGCGCCGCGTGAGCTATCTGATTTTCGAGTTGCCTGATGCGCCGGGCACGTTTGCCGAACGATACGCGCGCCTCGTTGACCTGGTGCGCCAAACCAATTGGCCTCCCTTGCAAGCGGTCGAGCAAGTGCGCGTGCTGAACAAGCGCGCTCTTGACGTCAAACTGGCCACGACAGTGAAGAACGGCGGCGAGGGCCTGATGCTGCATCTGGCCGAAGCACTCTACGTGACCGGGCGC
>JANLTL010000175.1:0-4690 GCA_031362905.1 Burkholderiales bacterium
AGAGGGGCAAGTTCAGGATGGGCGGCTTCGTCGATCAGGGAAATGCGTGACATGAATGGCTCTCGTGATGGGGTGGGAGAAAGGGTGCTGCTGCAACACCGCAAAGGGAAAAGGTGCGGTATTCTCGCATGCGTTGAGCAAGCGATAAACAAGTGGTCAGCAGGTGGCGCCGAAGCGAGGGATGCAAGGCGGGTTGACAAATGGAATTGGGAAACCGAGTCGAAATGAAACAACGCGTATTGATTGCAGGCGGTGGCCCGGTCGGGCTGGTAACGGCACTGGCGCTGGCGCAACAGGGCGTTCCGGTGACGGTGTTTGAGGCGGAAACCACGCTCGCCATTGACCAGCGCGCCGGCAGTTTTCATCCGCCGACCATGGACATGCTGGAGCCGCTCGGCATTGCCGCCGAGATGAAAAAAACCGGCATCAAGATACCGCGCTGGCAGATTCGCGACCGCAAGCAGGGTTTGATCGTCGAGTGGGATCTGGGTGTGATCGCCAATAGCACCCGGCATCCCTACCGCCTGCATCTGGAGCAGCACCGCCTGACGCCGATTGTGCTGGAGTTGCTCAAGCCGTATGCCCACGCGCAAGTGCATTTTGGCCACGAGGTGACTGACGTCACCTTGCGTGAAGGGGGGGTGCGTGTGACCTGCAACACGCCCGCCGGCGCGCGCACTTTCGTTGGCGATTGGCTGATCGGCTGTGACGGCGGGCGCAGCGCAGTGCGCAAGTGGATGGGTACCGAGTTTGAGGGCTTCACCTGGCCCGAGCGCTTCATCGTGATCTCGACGCCTTACGACATCGGCCAGCACGGCTATACCGGCAACGCCTACATTGCCGATCCCGAAGAGTGGATTGCGATCTTTCAAATGCCGCACGAAGGCCCGCCCGGCCTTTGGCGCTTTGCCATGCCGGTGGTGCCGGAGCACAGCGATGAATTTGCGCTGTCGCCGGCCGAGGTGCAGCGCCGGCTCAAGGGCTTCCTGCCTGCTGAACAGGGCGGCTATGAAGTGCCGTACTGCGGCATTTACAAGGTGCATCAACGGGTTGCCAAGGAGTGGCGCCGCGGGCGTGTGATCCTGGCCGGCGACGCCGCGCACATCAACAACCCGCTTGGCGCCTTCGGCTTGAATGGCGGCATTCACGATGCGATCAATCTGGCCGAAAAGTTGGGCGCAGTCTGGCGTGGCGAGCAGGGCGAAGACCACATCGACCTCTATGTGCGTCAGCGCCGCACCGCCAACATCGAGTTCGTGCAAAGCAACTCGATCCGCAACAAGGAAATGATGGAAGAGCGCGATCCGGTGAAGAAACAACAGCGATTTGACGAGTTGCGCGCCAAGGCAGCCGACCCCAAGCTCGCACGGGAAGCCATGCTGCTAAGCTCGATGATGGGCAGCGTGCGGCGCGCGGCAGACATCACCTAAGCGCCGAACCCACAGTACAACTGGAGACAACAAATGTTCAAGAAATGCCTCATGGCGGCCATCATGGCAAGCCTTGCCAGCACCGCGCTGGCGCAGTCTTATCCCAACAAGCCGATCAAGATACTGGTGGGATACACGCCGGGTGGCGCGGTTGACGCCGGTGTGCGCCCCTTGTCGCGCGTCCTTGAGGTGTTGCTTGGCCAGTCGATCATCATCGAATACAAGCCGGGCGCGGCCGGTGGCGTGGCAATGGAGATGATCGCCAAGATGCCGCCCGATGGCTATACCCTGCATTACTTCGACAGCGGGCCGCTCACCGTCGCGCCGCATCTGACCAAGGTCGGCTACAACGCGCAAACTTCATTCACCCATCTGGGCCACATCTGCGGCAGCAGCAGCATGCTCGCCGTGCATCCGTCGACGCCGTTCAAGAGCGTGGCCGAGGTCATTGCCCTGGCCAAGGCTGAGCCGGCCAAATGGAGCTACGGCACATCGGGCATTGCCGGGCCGCACCACTTGTCGGGTGAGTTGTTCAAGAGCGTCACCGGTGCTCCCCTGCTGCACATTCCCTACAAGGGGGGCGGTCCGGCCATGACCGACCTCATGGGTGGCCAGGTGCCGATGCTGTTCACCTCCCTCGCGCCGGCGGTGGGTGCGGTCAAGTCGGGCCGCATCCGCCCGCTCGCCGTAACCTCGCCAAAGCGCTCGACCGCGTTTCCGGATGTGCCAACGATGGACGAAGTGGGCCTGAAAGGCTTTGACTCGACCGCCTGGTTCGGCATCGTCGGCCCGGCCGGCTTGCCCGCTGAAGTCGTCACACGCTTTTCGGCGGCGCTGCAAAAGGCCGGACAGGACAAGAACATGGTCGATCAGATCAACGCCAGCGGCTGCGAGACCGAGATTCTGCCGCCGGCGGTCGCCGCTGAAAAAGTCCGGGTCGATTCGGTGAAGTGGGGCAAGGTGATCAAGGATACCAACATCAAGGCCGAGTAAGGACCCGCGCGGCAGCACCCCACTAGACCGGTACCAGGTGCGCCCCGCCAGCAATGGCGGCTGGAGCGCTTCGCAGGGCATGTAGCGCTGTGATCCGCTCCCACCAAGGCTTTCAGGGCAGGTTGCTGGCGGTATCGAGCGCTGCGATCTGTGCGCCATTCAACTGCACGTCAACCGAGGCGGTCAGGTCATGCAACTGTGCGAGCGTGGTCGCGCTGACAATCGGTGCGGTCACGCCGGGCCGCGCCATCAGCCACGCCAGCGCAATGCGCGTGAGGTTGGTGCCGTGTGCAGCGGCGATGTGGTCAAGCGCCGCCAGAATACGCAGGCCACGCGCATCGAGATAGCTCGCCGCCGCCGCCGCGCGCGGGCTGCCGCTGGCGGTCGAGCCGGGCCGGTACTTGCCGGAGAGAAAGCCGCTCGCCAGGGAGTAGTAGCCGATCACGCCGACATTTTCCTTGCGGCACAGTGCTTCGAGTTCCGCTTCGTAGCCCGCGCGTTTGTAGAGACTGTATTCGGGCTGCAGGCTGACATAGGCCGGCAACTTGTGGGTGCGCGCGGTAGCGAGCGCCTCGGCCAGCCGCGCCGCCTTGAAGTTGGAAGCGCCGATGAAGCGCACCTTGCCCTGCTTGATCAGACGCGCATAGGTGTCGAGTGATTCGGTGAAAGGCGTGGCGGCGTCATCCGCGTGCGATTGATACAAATCGACGTAGTCAGTCTGCAAGCGCTTGAGCGACGCCTCGATCGAGCGCGATGTGGGCGCGCGACAAGCCGCTGCCGACGCCCGGCATTTCCATGCCGCACTTGGTGGCGATGACGAGCTGATCGCGCCCGCCGTGCCGCTTGAGCCATTTGCCGATGATGGTCTCCGATTCACCGCCCTGGTTGCCGGGGTGCCATTTCGAGTAGGTGTCGGCGGTGTCGATGAAGTTGCCGCCCGCTGCGGTAAAGGCGTCGAGCAGTTTGAACGACGTCGATTCATCTGCCGTCCAGCCAAATACGTTACCGCCGAAGCAGATGGGCGAGACCATCAGGCTTGATTTGCCGAGTGTGCGATTTTGCATGTGAAGTTTCGTAAAGTTGTTGCGGAAGCAGCCTTGAAGCCGGGGCCACGTGCTATGGTGTTGTTCGATCAACACAAACTTTAACGGAGAACGCCATGCCCCGCCCGATCCTCGACGAAGCGCAGATTCATCCGGCGATCCGCGACTTTGTCGCCACGCGCGAGCCGGGCATTGTGCGCGAAGTGCAGGAAGCGATTGCCAAACACGCGGTCGTCGTCGTGGGCATGAAGATGAACCCGTTCCCCAAACAGGCGCGCAAGTTTCTCGATGGCGAAGGCATCGCCTATCAGTACCTCGAATACGGCAGCTACCTGAATCAATGGCGGCAACGCAACGCCCTCAAGATGTGGACCGGTTGGCCGACCTTGCCGATGGTGTTCGTCAAAGGTGTGCTGGTGGGTGGGGCGAACGACTTGAAGAAGCTCGTTGCCGATGGTGAACTCAAAAAGCTGCTGGCTGCCTGACGGGATCGACCACATGATTCCGCCGGGTTTTGGGCCGATATTGCGTTCCAGTCCTCTGCTCGACACACTCGGCTCGTTCCATAGCCGCGGCACCGGCACACACCTCGAAATCGGGTTGCTGGTGACCGGGCAGCACGCCAATTCGCGCGGGACCGTGCATGGCGGTGTCCTGGCGACACTGGCCGACGTCGGCATGGGCTATCTGATGGCGTTTGGTGCCGAGCCACCACGGCGGCTGACCACGGCAAGCTTGAACATTGACTACACCGGCACGGCACAGGTGGGTGACTGGATTACCGTGGAGATGGATCCGCCGCGTATCGGCAAGCAACTTGCATTTGCCAATGCACGCCTGATGTCAGGCGGCAAGCAGGTGGCGCGGGCCAGCGCGGTGTTTGCCGTGTTGCAGGGATGACTGCGCGGAGAGGCGCCTGCACCAACGGTTTCAAGCCAATGCCTCAAGTCCGCGCGCTTTGACCAGATTGAGCAATTTGAGCGAGGGGCCACTGGGAGACTTCTGGCCCGCTTCCCACTTCTGTACTGTCGAGGGGCTGATGTTGAGGAGGGAGGCGAACACCGCCTGGCTCACGCGCAGCCCTTCGCGCATGGATTTGATCTGGCTGCTCTTGAGGGGTTTGACTTCCGCCTGAATCAAAACATCCAATTCACGCATATGCCGCTTGTCGACCAGGCCGGCACGGTCAAGACCGCGCATGGTCGCGTGCATTTCGGAGAGGAT
>JANLTL010000192.1:0-5041 GCA_031362905.1 Burkholderiales bacterium
ATCTGCGCTTCACGCTCCAGCCGGTGCGCGATCAGTTGGGTGATGAATGTATTGGGCGCGGTGATCGGCGCGCCATGGGTCGGGTAGAGCACGGCATCTTCGCGTGCCAGCAGTTTGCGGCAAGAGGTGATGTAGTGCGCCATATCGCCGTCAGGTGGTGACACCACTGTGGTGGACCAGCCCATGACGTGGTCGCCTGAGAACAGGGCCTGCTCTTCGGCCAGCGCGTAACAAAGGTGATTCGAAGTGTGGCCGGGCGTGTGAACGGCGGTGAGGGTCCAGTTGCTGCCACTCACGCTATCGCCGTCGCGCAGCTCGGTGTCCGGCTGGTGGTCGAAATCACCGCCTTCTTCGACCGGCTCATCATTGGGGCCAAAGCGTGCATGCGGCGCGCAGCCGGCGATCGGCGCCACCGCCTTGCCTGCGGCGCGTAGCCGCGCCTGCAGGATGCGCGCCCCGGGGGAGTGGTCCATGTGGGTGTGCGTGATCAGGATGTGCGATATGCGCTCCTCGCCCAGCAGCCGCAAGAGGGTGTTGATGTGCGCGTCGTCAGCAGGCCCTGGATCGATCACTGCGACGTCGCCGCGCCCGACCACATAGGTGCCACTGCCCCAGGCGGTGAAGGCACTTTTGTTCGGCGCAACAAGACGGCGGATCAGTGGCGAGACGTCCGCCAGTGCGCCATAAGAGGGGTTGAAATCACGAATGAAAGGGATGCTGACAGCAGCCATTGGAATACCCTGATAGCAGAGGTGTAAGTGAAAGTGAGTTCAGAAAATTGTTGCATCGCAACAGACACGCAAAGAGCTGAGGCACGTCAGGGGCAATATTTGCAATCACCAGGGGAATGCTGCAATGCAATGCAAAAAATGTGAACTGGGTCACATTTTTGTAAGCATGTTGTAAGTCCCTAAAACTACTGTTACTGCTGCAAGAAGTCCGTTATCTGCCGCGCCCAGCATTGAGTTCATCACATCATGTCGAATATCGAATCCGTCTCTACCGAAAACCGCGTCTTCAATCCGCCGCCGGCTCTCATGAAGGATGCCGTGATCTCCGGCATGGAGGCCTATCGCACCCTCTGCGCAGAGGCCGAGCGTGATTATGAAGGTTTCTGGGCCAGGCTTGCGCGCGAAAATCTCGTGTGGAAAAAGCCGTTCACCCAGACGCTGGACGAATCGGGCGCGCCGTTTTACAAATGGTTCCACGATGGTCAGCTGAACGCGTCCTACAACTGTCTTGACGTCAATCTCACCAATGGTAACGCCGACAAGGTCGCCATCATTTTCGAGGCCGACGATGGCGCCTCGAACACCATCACCTACCGCGCCCTGCATCAGCGCGTCTGCAAATTTGCCAACGCACTCAAGGCACGCGGCATCAAGAAAGGTGACCGCGTCATCATCTACATCCCGATGACGATCGAAGGCGTGATTGCGATGCAGGCCTGTGCGCGCATAGGTGCGACGCACTCGGTGGTGTTTGGTGGTTTCTCGGCCAAGAGTCTGCAGGAGCGCATCATCGACGCCGGCGCCGTGGCCGTCATCACCGCCGACGAGCAAATGCGCGGCGGCAAGGCGCTGCCGATCAAGAACATCGTCGACGAAGCATTTGCGCTCGGCGGCTGTGATGCCGTGCATTCGGTGATCGTCTACCAGCGCACCGGTAACGCCGTGAGCATGGCGGCCAAACGTGATGTGTGGTGGCACGACATCGAGCCGGGCCAATCAGAGGTGTGCGAGCCGGAGTGGGTCAACGCCGAGCATCCGCTGTTCATTCTTTACACCTCGGGTTCGACCGGCAAGCCCAAGGGCATCCAGCATTCCACCGGCGGCTACCTGCTGTGGGCCAAGCTGACGATGAAGTGGACCTTTGACTTGAAGGCGTCCGATATTTTCTGGTGCACCGCCGACATTGGCTGGGTCACCGGGCATTCGTATGTGGCTTACGGGCCACTGGCAATGGGCGGCACCCAGATCGTGTTTGAAGGGGTGCCGGTGTATCCGAATGCCGGGCGCTTCTGGAGCATGATTGAGAAACACAAGTGCACGGTGTTCTACACCGCGCCGACCGCGATCCGCTCGCTGATCAAGGCGAGTGAGACCAACCCCAAAGCGCACCCGCGCAATTTTGACTTGAAGAGCCTGCGTATTTTGGGTTCGGTGGGCGAGCCGATCAACCCGGAAGCCTGGATGTGGTATCACGAGAACGTTGGTGGGAGCCGTTGTCCCATCGTTGACACATTCTGGCAGACCGAAACCGGTGGCCACATGATCACGCCTCTGCCGGGCGCTACGCCCTTGGTGCCGGGTTCGTGCACACTGCCGCTGCCGGGCATCATGGCGGCGATCGTGGATGAGGCCGGTCACGATATCGAAAACGGCCAGGGCGGCATCCTCGTCATCAAGCGCCCGTGGCCGTCGATGCTGCGCACCATTTGGGGCGACCCGGAGCGTTTCAATAAAAATTATTTTCCGCCGGAATTAGGCGGTAAGCTGTATCTCGCAGGCGATGGCTCGGTGCGCGACAAACAGCGCGGCTACTTCACCATCATGGGCCGCATCGATGATGTGCTCAATGTGTCAGGCCACAGACTGGGTACGATGGAAGTCGAATCCGCGCTGGTGGCCAACACCAAGCTGGTGGCCGAGGCGGCGGTGGTGGGCCGTCCTGACGACTTGACAGGCGAGGCCATCGTTGCCTTCGTCGTCACCAAAGGCCCGCGCCCGACCGGTGATGCCGCTTTGGCGATGGCCAAGGAATTGCGCGATTGGGTCGCCAAGGAGATCGGGCCGATTGCAAAACCCAAAGACATCCGCTTCGGCGACAACCTGCCCAAAACGCGCTCGGGCAAAATCATGCGCCGCCTGCTGCGCTCGATCGCCAAAGGCGAGAACATCACGCAAGACACCTCGACGCTGGAGAATCCGGCGATTCTTGATCAACTCAAGCAGCCGCTGTAATCAGTGCATTGACCGGGAGCACGCGCTTGGATAATCTGCTTTTGCTGCAAATTTTGAAGGCCATCGTCGAGATTGCCCTCATGTTCTTTTTTGCACGCGGTTTGCTGGTACTGTTTTTCCTGCCGGCGCGCCACAAGCTCGAGGGTAATTTCGTCTATCAGTTGTTCGTCAAGGGTACCAAGCCCTTCGTGACGGCGGTGCGTTATGTCACACCCAGGTTTGTGCTTGACCGGCATCTGCCCTATGCCGCCTGTGGATTGCTGTTTGCCTGCTGGCTGGGCCTGACCATCGGCAAGGTGCAGTTGTGCGCAGACAATCCGGCGCATCAGGCTTGTTCGGCGCTGGCTGAAAAGCGCGCGCAACAAGGAACGGCGGGCGTACCAGGCCCGCTTCTGCCCAGTGCGCCGGGAGCACCGCGATGAACCGTCTGCTGGTGTTTTATCTGTCTGTGGCCGCGCGTCTGTGCGTGCGCTTCAAACAGTTTGATCGCGCGCTGGAAATCTACGACGACATCGAAAAACGTTCACCGGGCAACACCGCGCCGATCATGGCACAAGGTCATGTGTGGGGACTGAAAGGGGATCGTGCCCGTGCACGTGCCGAGTTTGAGCGCGCCTTGCGCATGAAGCCGGATGAAGCGGTGGCGCACTTCAATGTGGGCTGGGTCTGCGACCAGCAGGGCCTGCACGACGAGGCGTTGGCGCATTTCAAGCGGGCGCTTGAGATCAACCCCGAGATCGACCGCGCCTGGTACGGCACTGGCATTATTCACGTCAAGTACAACCGGCACCTGGACGCGAAAAAAGCGTTTCAGGAAGTGGTGCGCATTGAGCCGATGAACCAGCACGGCTGGTATCAGCTAGGCATGACCCATTTTGTGCTGGGCGAAATGAGCGATCTTGATGGCCTGAAGAATCACACGCTCAAGTTCAACCCCAAGGTGGCGTACCTGCTCGATATTGATACCCAAAAATTGAAGGCACAGCGCGACGCCGCTGCCGCAGCTTCATCCGCAATCGTATCCACGCCCGCACCCGCTTAGCCGCGCCGCACCACTTTACCCGAGTCGTTTCAGAAAGTCGCAGTTCCGCAACACCTATCAAAAAAGGAGGCAACACATGTCACTCGTCGTCAGTGAGAAGCACAAGGAGTATTGGGGCAAGAACCTCAAGCTAACCGGCATCCTGCTGTTTATCTGGTTCGTCGCCACCTTTGTCATCATGTACTACGCGCGGGAATTAGCCGAAATCAACTTCTTCGGCTGGCCCCTGTCGTTCTATATGGGCGCGCAAGGCTCGCTCATCATCTACGTGGTCATCATCTGGTATTACGCCAGGGCGATGGGCAAACTTGACGAAGAATACGGCGTCGCTGAAGACGACGCATAAAGGAGAGCGACATGGCTAGTTCAAAAGCAGAACGTTCGGCGTTTTTCAAACAACTCCAGGGGGCGTATACCTGGTATACCGGCGGCTTTATTGTGTTTGTTGTCGTGCTGGCCATCATGGAGCAGATGGGCCTGCCGCGGCAATGGATCGGCTACATCTTCCTGATCGGCACCATCGGCCTGTACGCGGTGATCGGCATCATGAGCCGTACCTCGGAAGCCTCCGAGTATTACGTCGCGGGGCGGCGCGTACCGGCGCTGTTCAATGGCATGGCGACCGGCGCCGACTGGATGTCGGCGGCCTCCTTCATTGGCATGGCCGGCACGCTCTACCTGACCGGTTTCAATGGCCTTGCTTTCATCCTCGGGTGGACCGGTGGTTACTGTCTGGTGGCGCTGTTCCTGGCCCCCTACCTGCGAAAGTTCGGACAGTTCACGATTCCGGACTTTCTCGGTGAGCGTTACGGCGGCAACTTTGCCCGTACCATCGGTATCATCGCGGCAATTGTCTGCTCCTTCACCTATGTGGTGGCACAGATCTACGGCGTTGGCTTGATCACCACCCGCCTGACCGGTGTGTCGTTCGAACTGGGGATATTCCTCGGCCTCGGTGGCATCCTGGTGTGCTCGGTGCTTGGCGGCATGAAGGCTGTGACCTGGACGCAGGTGGCGCAATACATCATCCTGATCG
>JANLTL010000193.1:0-4921 GCA_031362905.1 Burkholderiales bacterium
TGAGGCCGCCCACCAGGGAACGCTGGGCGGCATGAAGAACCGCTTCGTCGCCGGCATCGAGTACAGCAAGACCGACTTTGGCAGCCGTCGCAAGTTCAGCGGCGCCGACCCGGCGGCACTGCGCCTGAATGTCGACGCGCCAGCCTCCGGCAACTTCCTTGACGATGACGCCATTTACAACGCGGCTGGAGCGCTCAATCAACAGATTGCGGTGAAGATCCCCACCACTTCGGTGTTTGCCGAGGACGCCCTCAATCTGCTGCCCAATCTGACCGTGCTGGCCGGCATCCGCAACGATCGCATCAAGCTCGAACGCAGCATTGTCAATTTCAATCCGGGCGGCACCCCCACCTCATTTGACAAATCCTACAGCGCCACCTCGTGGCGCCTGGGGTCGGTATGGGAGGCGCTGCCGGGATTCTCGGTGTATGCCCAGCATTCCAATGCGGTGGCGCCGGTCGGCAACTTGCTCCTGCTCTCGCAGGCCAACGCCAGCTTTGACCTGACCCGGGGCAAGCAGACCGAAGCCGGCCTCAAGCAGACTTTCTGGGGCGGGCGCGCGGACTGGACCCTGGCGACCTACAAAATCGAGCAGACCAATATTTTGACGCGCGATCCGGTGACGCCGGCCAACACCATCGCGGTCGGCAAACAAAGCTCGCGCGGGGTCGAGCTGGCCGCCTCGGTGCGGCCGGTGCGCGGGCTGACGGTATCGGGCAACTATGCCAGCGTTGCGGCGCGTTTCGATCAGCTGCTGGAGGCAGGCGGCGTTTCGCGCAACGGCAACACGCCCCCCAATGTGCCCAGCCGTGTCGGCAACCTGTGGGTGGACTACAAACTGGCCGACCTGCCGCTGACCCTGGGTCTGGGAGTCCACAGCGTGTCGGGGTTTTTTACCGACAACGCCAACACCATCCGGGTGAACGGCTACACCACGGCCGATGCCTACGCTGCATGGCGACTGGCCAAAGGCACTCTCACATTCCGGGTGCGCAACCTGACCGATCGCGAGTACGCGACATGGACTGGTGCGGCGTCGACGCAAGTCATGCTGGCAGCACCGCGCACCTATGAGGTCGCGTTCCGCGCGGCATTCTGAACGGATGCATCCCGCGCCCCGCCTTGGCGCGCCTCGGCGCAGTCGCCAGGCTTGAGCCGCTTGGACCAGCACCATGCGCATTCTGATTCTGATTCACCGCTGGCTCGGCATCGTGTTCTGCCTGTTCTTCGTGATGTGGTTTGCGTCCGGCATCGTGATGCACTTTGTGCCGTTTCCATCACTGACGCATACCGAACGCACCACCGGGCTCACACCGCTGGCCTTCAATGGCGCGCTGCAATCGCCGGCAGACGTGGTGCGCGCAAGCGGCAGGCAGGACATTGCGCGCGTCCGCTTGATCGAGCGGCCCGATGGCCCGGTGTATGTGATGCATGCACCGGACCGCCTGCATGCCCGCCATGCCATTACCCTGGCACCGGCACAGGTCGCGGACGCCGGAGCTGCCGTGGCGATTGCCACGACCCACGCACGCAATCGCCGACTTGGCGATGCGGCTGCGCTCGATCCCGCAGCAGCCACCTACGCAGAACTGGCCTTGCACGACCAATGGAGCGTGCCCAACAACCTCGACCTGCATCGGCCGCTGCATCGGATCGCACTCAATGATGACGCCGGCACCGAGCTGTACGTCTCCTCGACCACCGGCGAAGTGGTGCGCGACACCACGCGCCATGAACGCTTCTGGAACTATCTGGGTAGCGTCGTGCACTGGATCTACCCCACGGTACTGCGGCGCGACCATGGCGCGTGGCACGTCACGGTGTGGGTACTGTCGCTGGCGGCTCTGATCGGCGCGCTCACGGGTACGGTGCTCGGTGTGCTGCGTACGCGCATTGCGCATGGCAGGCCCACTTCGCCCTATCGTGGCTGGATGGCCTGGCATCACTGGCTCGGGCTGGGCACCACCCTGTTTGTGCTCACCTGGATATTTAGCGGCTGGTTGTCGATGGATCAGGGGCTGTTGTTTTCCAACGGCAGGCCGTCGGTGGCGGAAGCGGCGCGCATTGCCGGCACGCCGCTCTGGCCGCGATCAGTTCCGGCCCCGGGCAGCGGACCGGCGCCACGGGAAGTCGACTGGTTTGGTTTTGATGGCGACATGATGCGGCGCGAATTGATCGATCCCGCCACGCAGCGACTGACGCCGACCGGCGCGCAAGATGCCGCATCTGCCAACCTGCTTACCGGCGAAGCGGCCACGCGTGCCGGCCGGCGCCTGGCAGCAGACTGCAGCACTGCGACGACCATACCGCCCGGGGATGGCCACCCCGTCCACTCCGTCATGCCCGGCGCGCCGGTCTATCGCATCGTGTGCGGCGACACCTGGTTTCACATCGACAGTGCGAGCGGAGCCTTGATGAAGAAGCTCGATCCGTCAGCGCGCACCTACCGGTGGGCCTACAGCGCACTGCATACGCTGGACTTTCCGGTGCTGAGCGCCCATCCGGCCTTGCGCACCTGGCTCATCGTTCTACTGAGCCTCGCAGGCCTGGCGTTCAGCCTGACCGGCACCGTGATTGGCTGGCGACGCCTGCGCTAGTCGCGCAACGATGACTCAAACGAGCCTCGTGCGCCTCGCCTCGCGCAGCGCCCCGATCAATATCAGCAGCAGCATCAGCAGCGCGACACCCATTGCCAAACCGGTGCTGACCACCTGGAGTACTGCAGGCGGCGTGGCCTGCGGCTCAAGTTTCAGGCCGCGCACGGTTTGCTGCGCAGCCGGTTCGGTGCCTCGCGCCGGATCTGGCGCAGGGCGCGCGTCATTGCGTGCAGCCGCATCGCTTGCCCTCTGTGTCCGTACCGGCTTGCTCATCTGGGCGCGCACAAACTGCTCGATCGCCGCATTTCGATTGGGTAATCGGGCGGACTCGGCTGCGTTGCGGTAAGACTCGATCAGCTCGCGCCGCGTGTCCGCATCCGGCTGCCAGTAGCCCTGGCGAATCGCGTCGATCATGCGCTCCAGGGTTTGCGCAAAGGCCTGCTGATTGTCTTTCTCGAGCCAGCGGCGGGTACCGATCCGATAACGGTCGCGCACATAGACATCGTGCAGGGACTGCCAGTGGTCCTGGCGCACGGTTTCCGGCGCGGTCACTTGCCAGCCCCACAAAAACTGCGCGCTCTTGAGCACTTGCAGCGTGCCGCCATACCCTTCGGCCTGCTGCGCCGCGATCCATTGCGGATGCAGATAGCGGGTTTGCATCTCCTTGGCGAGTGCCGATGCCGCGCTATCGGTCTTGATTTCAGATGGATCGCGCAGGTTCTGCACATACAGCGCGGGGGCCTTGCCGGTCAGCTCGCGTACCGCCAGCCCGATGCCACCCAAATACTGAAAGGGATCATCGCTGGTCAGGACGCCATAGGTATTCGAGGTGCGCGACAGCACCGCCGCTTCGACCTGACGCAAATTGTCTGCATAAGCCCCGCGCTGCGCTGGTGTACGCGGCTTCGCTTCCTGCTCGCCGGTTTGCGCGCCCGCCGGCCCACTGCCTTGCACACTGCCTTGTCCACCGGGCTGCTCTTGGGCAGTGGCGAATCCCATGCGGTCGAGATAGAGTCTTGCCAGCTTGCCATCGCCACGCTGCCAGGTATCGGAAGCAAGAGCCGCTTCGCTCAAGCCGGTGCCATAGTCGCCCGATTCGTTGGAAAACACGCGTGCCACCGCCCAGCGCGCCGCTTCGGCCGCCGGCATGCCGGCTTTGAGGAATCCGCGCTGGAGTTGTGCGGTATGGGTTGCCACCGCGTTGTCCGGCTCATTGGTTGCTGCAGCCAGGCGCACCGCCGCATCGAGCCAACGCATCACGCCTGGAAACTGATCGCGGTACGAACCGGTCACGCTCAACACGACATCAAGGCGGGGCCGCGCGAGCACTTCACGCCGGATCGCTTCGACCCCAACGATGCGCCCGGCCTCATCCCATCGCGGCGTGACGCCGAGCGCATAGAGTGCCTGCGCCTCCATCACCCCCTGATGGCGCATGGTTTCACCCGCCCAGAGCGTGAAGGCGAGCTTGGATGGCCACTTGCCGCCGTTTTCGGTGCGATGCTGCTGCATCCATGCCTTGAACGCCGCGACCCCCGTCTCCCAGGCCTGACGCGTCGGTACGCGCGATGGATCAAACCCGTAGAGGTTGCGTCCGGTCGGCAGACTCTCGGGATTGCGTACCGGGTCGCCGCCGTAACTGGCTGCGATGTGCCGGCCATCGAGCGCCGCCAGAAAATTGGCGATCTCCTGATTGCCGCTCAAGGCGCGCTCAAGTTGTTGCGCCCGTTGTGCCAGTGCCAGCAGCGCGGGTGGGTCAATCGCCTTTTCCTGCGCCCGATTGGGCACCGAACTGGCCGGCCCGGCGTGGCTCTCACGACGCAGATCGAGCATGCTGGCAGCTTGTGGATCACGCAGTGCGACCTGCAACCAGCGCGCCGGACGCGACTGTGCCAGTTTGACTGCGTCGAGCAAGAACACTTCGTCGATGTCCTCTCCGAGTGCCTCGATCAAGGGTTTGCGCAGCGTCTGCAAAATGGTGAGGAGCCGGCGCTGCTCGCTCGGCGTCTCGCCAAAGCTCGCCAGTCCGAGCGGCTGCGCGGTTTGCGCGATCTCGTCAAGATAGGGGTGCAGCACTTCCATGAATTCGGCGAAGCGGGAGCGGATGCGCGCCTGCGTCCAGCCCAGGTCACGATGAAACTGGTGCTCGGCAAACTGCGCCGTCAGGCGTGCCTCGATTTCCTGCCGCACCGGCCCCGGCGCGACCGTCTCCCAATCGTGCATCAGGTCGTGCATTTCATGCACCCCGGGTCGGAATCCGGCAGGCGAAAAAGCCGGTGTGGAATGGCTGACCAACACCGCGCGGCCACGCCGCTTGGCGGTCA
>JANLTL010000206.1:0-3815 GCA_031362905.1 Burkholderiales bacterium
CGCCCGAGCGCGCCAAGGCCCTGCTGTTTACCGAAGGCTATCTGGATACCGATTTCCAGTTTCTGGTGAAGCGGGCCGACCCGGAGATCAAAGGGCTCGATGACCTCAAAGGCAAGACCATCTCGGTCAACAAAGGCTCGGCCTATGACTCCTGGGCCAAGGCCAACGCAGAAAAGCACGGCTTCAAGTTCGACATTTACGACACCAATGCCGACGCAGTACAGGCCGTGCTCTCGGGCCGTGCCAGCACCAACCTCGCCGGCAATACCGTGGCGCAATGGGCGGCCAAACAGAACCCGCAGATCAAGACCACCTTCACCATCAAGACCGGCCTGGTCTGGGCGATTCCCTTCCGCATTGACGACAAGGCCGGGCGCGATACGGTATCCAACGTCGTCAAATGCATGAAGATGGATGGCAGCTTCGCCCGTCTGCACGAGAAGTGGTTCGGCACCAAGCCGGCTGCTGACGCGACCGCCGTCAGGGTGGCGCCCGGCCACGGTGTACCGGGCATGGATGGCTATGACGCCACGCCGGTGACACCCAAGTGCTCCTGAGCTGAAGCAACACCCACAAAGCGCCGGGTAATTCCGGCGCTTTGTCTTTATCGATCCGAAACGCCATCATTGGCAACCCCATGAAGCAAGACCTCCCTGCCATTCTCGAACTCAAGGCTCTCGTCAAATCGTTCGGCGCCTTGCAGGTATTGAAGGGCATCGATTTCTCGGTGCAGCCGGGCGAGCTCGCCTTCATCATCGGGCCGTCCGGCTCGGGCAAGAGCACTCTGTTGCGCTGCTGCAATCGTCTCGAGGAACCCGATGGCGGCAGCGTCACCGTCGATGGCGTCGACATCACCGCCCCCGGCGTCGACATCAACCGCCTGCGCCAGAAAATCGGCATGGTGTTCCAGTCGTTCAACCTGTATCCGCACATGACGGCGCTGGGCAACGTCACGCTCGCCTTGCGCAAGGTGCAGGGCATGGACAAGGCCACCGCCGATGCCAAGGGTCGTGCCGCGCTGGCACGCGTTGGCTTGACCGACAAGGCCGACGCCTATCCGAATCAGCTCTCCGGCGGGCAGCAACAGCGCGTCGGCATCGCCCGCTCACTCGCGCTCGAACCTTTGATCGTGCTGTTTGACGAGCCCACCAGCGCGCTCGACCCGGAGCTGGTTGGCGGTGTGCTCAAGGTGATGCGCGAGCTGCGCGAATCAGGCATGACCATGGTGGTGGTGAGCCATGAAATGGCGTTTGCCCGCGCAGCTGCCGACCGCGTGGTGTTCATGGACGAAGGGCAAATCGTCGAGCAAGGACCGCCCGAAGAAGTGTTCGGCAACCCGAAGCATGCGCGCCTGCGCGAGTTCCTCGCCTCACTGGGCGACCGGTAACAGCACCCGTGCGGCCTGCTCCGCTCCACCGTCCACTCCCGCCCGCCGCATGAATCCGGTCGTCAACGTTCCGCCCGCCATGAGCACGCTGGAGCGTTTTCTCTTCAGCTTTTTCAACCCGGAGATTGCCGGCCGCTACTGGAAGGCGATTGCCGAAGGCATGCTCCTCACCACCTGGCTGGGCATCACGGTGATCATCACCGGGCTGGTGGTCGGGCTGACCTTGGCGATGGCGCGCGCGCAGCATGTCAAGCCGCTCAACTTTTGCATCATTGTGTTTGCCGACGCGTTTCGCGCGCTGCCGCCACTGGTGATCATCATCATCCTGTTTTTTGCGTTTCCGTATATCCAGATGTCGATGAGCGCCTTTACCGCGACCTGGCTTGCGCTCTCGCTGGTGCTGGCGGCCTTCGCCGAGGAGATTTTCTGGGCCGGCATTCTGGCGGTGCCCAAAGGCCAATGGGAAGCCGCGCGCTCCACCGGCATGAGCCGCCTTGAAGCGCTGCAGTACGTGGTGTTGCCGCAAGCCGTGCGCATGACGGTGCCGCCGCTCACCAACCGCGTGATGGCGATCACCAAGGGCCCGGCCTTGGGCTCGGTGGTGGCGCTGCACGAGATACTCAATGTCTCCTCGTCGGCGTCGAGCGAGTCGGGCAACGCGACGCCGCTGGTGGTGGGTGCGCTGGCCTACCTGATCCTGTTCATCCCCTTTGTGTGGTTCGGCCGCTGGATCGAAACCCGCTTTGCGTGGAAGCGCTAAGACCTGCGCCAACGCCAAACGCACGCCCACACCGCCATCGCCATCGCCATCGCCATCACCATGGACACCCTGCTCAACACCTTCTTCAACATCGAGATCATGAAAAAGGTCTGGCCCTTCCTGTTGCAGGGACTGGGCATGACCATCGTGCTCTCGCTGGTGGTGATTCCGCTTGGCCTGGCCGGCGGCTTGGGCATCGCCATGCTCTCCAGCCTGCAGCGGCCCTGGCTGCGCCGCGCGCTGATCGTCTATGTCGATTTTTTTCGCGCCTTCCCGCCGCTGGTGTTGTTGATCTTCATTTACTTCGGCTTCCCGTTTCTGCAAATTGATCTGCCCAAATTCGCTGCGGTGGCGCTGGGATTTTTTCTCAACACGTCGAGTTACTACGGCGAGATTTTCCGCGCCGGCTTCGAGAGCATTCCGCGCGGCCAGTGGGAAGCAGCGCGCTCGACCGGCCTGACGCGCTGGCAGACCCTGGTGTCGGTGGTGATTCCGCAGGCAACGCGCAACGTACTGCCCGACCTCATCAGCAATACGCTGGAAGTGATCAAGCTGACTTCGCTGGCGAGCGTGGTCGCCTTGCCGGAGTTGTTGAACAACGCGCGCCAGGCGCAGGCGCTCACCTATAACGCCACGCCGGTGGTGCTGGCGGCGTTGATGTATCTGCTGTTGCTGTGGCCGCTGGTGCGGCTGCTGTCACGGCTGGAGCACAAGAGCATCGCGCTGCATTAGCGGCTCTCCGGCGGGTCTCAGCGCGGCCACTGATCCAGAACATCACGCCCGCAACGGCTGCACCGATAACCGCAGGTTCATCGCCTTGAGAATCGCGAACAGCGTGGAGAGCGCGGGATTGCCGTCGGCCGAGAGCGTCCGGTAAATCTGCGTTTGATTGATGCCGGCCTTCGCGGCTACACTGCCCGCGCCGCCGAACGCTTTTGCCATCTGCCGCAGCGCCATCAGCAAATCCGCTTGTTCGCCGTCGCCCAGAATTTCGTCGAGGTAATGCGCAGCGAATTCGGGATCATCCCTGAAGAGTTCCGCCATCGCCTCATCGTGAGACCGGTCTTTCATGCTGCGCTCCTTCGCTGCCAATCTTTCCAGTGATCCTTCGCATCCTTGATGTCCGCATCCTGCGTGCGCTTGTCGCCGCCGCACAGCAGGAGCATGATCTGCGCCCCGGCGCGTGCGTAGTAAATCCGGTATCCCGCGCCCACATCAACCCGCATTTCCCACACGCCATCGCCAACAAAACTGTTGTCGCCAAAATTACCCTGCTCCATCCGGTTGACGCGTTTCACGATCTGCACTTTCGCGACCGGGTCGCGCACGCGCGTGAGCCAATCCGAAAACAGGTCCATGCCAGCGGTTGAAACAAAGTGGCGAATTTCGTACATTTGTATGTTCGTCTATAAACGAATTATTGTCAACTTCAGTGTCCCCCGGTGTCCCCCGGAAACGAAGTCAGGCAAGAATCGACGCTGGAGCAACAAATTACAGGCAGATCGAACACAGTTGTGCTCAATTGCAAAATATATCATATACTGAATATACCTATAGTTATATTATTAATACCTTTAGGTGGTAGGATGAAGATTGCAGGTTTGTTAGTATTATCCATAGCAGCTTCAGGTTTAACCACACCGATACGATCCAGTAGCTCCGTAGCAG
>JANLTL010000574.1:0-13394 GCA_031362905.1 Burkholderiales bacterium
TGTTCGGCTTCTTCGGCAAGCACCTGGCGAAGTAGCAGGCGCCACCATGTGCACATCCATCATCGAGATCACGCCTGTCCAAGGCATGGCCAAGCGCGGGGACGAATGGTTCCTGCTGGACCAAGCAGTGGTTGCCTATGACCACGCGCGCCATGCGCCGCTGGGCGACGTCATCACGCTGGACTTCCTCAATACCCATCTAGATGCCGGCGCCCGTGCCGGCATAGAGCTGACGCTGGAATCGGCCAGAGGATTGCGTGCCGCGCTTGACCGGGCGATCAGTGCCGCCGAGTTCGAAGAAGCGCATGTCAGAGGAAAAGCTACCCCGCTGCGCTTGCTGCAGGCGGCGTGACTACCTCCGGGTGATGGACGAATCGCCCGTTAAACGCAGGGTCTGACCAACCTTCCGGCGCTCACGTCGCAGGATGCCGGGCGACGTTTCCGCGGTCGGCCTATTCCGGTTTCAGATTGAGCGACTGAATCAACCTGGCTTTTTCATCATAGTCGGCGCGCAGGCGCCGGTCAAAGTCGCGCCGGCCCAGATAGGCGACACGCTGATGCAAACGCCCCGCCGAAGTGCGAAAGCCCTCTGAGGCGGTCGCTTCGGCACAGACCTTTTCGAGCGCGGCAAGCGCTGGTTCGGGTGTGCCTCTGGGAGAGAACACGCCGTTGAGCCCCGGCACTCCGGCGGGATAGCCCAACTCCACCATCGTCGGCACATCAGGAAACGCCGTGTGGCGCGTTTCCGAAAACACCGCGAGTGCACGCACGCCCTTGCCCACCATGCCGGACACGGACGCTGCGGCAAAAGCAATTTCGTTGGCGATCAATTGCTGCAGAATTTGCGGCTCGCCGCGAAACGGTACATGGGTGGCCTCGATCCGCGCGGCCTGCATCAGCGCGGCCCCGGAAAGGTGCGGTACCGAACCGACCCCTGTCGTCGCCCAGTTGGTCTTGCCCGGCTGTGCCTGTGCCGCGGCAATCAGATCCTTGAGCGTGCGGTGCGGCGAACCCGGCCCGACGAACACCGCCATCACGTTCTCAAAACTCTGGCACACCGGAATGAACGCGTCGTAGGTATAGGTCACACTCTTGAGAAGGTGCGGCGCTACCGTGAGCGGCGTGTTGGGCGAAATCGAAATGGTGTAACCATCCGGCTTGGCATTGGCCAGAGCAGCAAACCCAATCGTGGCCGCCGCACCTTCACGGTTGACCACCGGGAATCCCTGGCCGGTGATGCGCGCCAGTTCCACCGTGAGCGCACGCGCCATGATGTCCACACCCTGCCCGGCCTGAAATGGCACGATGACCGTGACCGGACGCGCCGGAAAACCCTCTTGCGCCAATCCAATGGATGCCGCTGCACCCAGCGCCGTAACCAGCGCAGCGGTGGCGCCGCGTACAAGCTTCGATCGAAGCAGTTTCATGGCCGAAGTCCCTTCAGATGACGGATTGGTGAAGCGCGCTCGGGTAGGCGCTGGGCGCGACCGCAAAACGCTACAGTTCCTCCTGCCGCGCTGACGTGGCGTGGCACATTATCGGGTAAGCTTGCGCGCTCCGTGCACGCTGCGCCCGCGCGCCCTGCACCGCCCTGCCAAGCCTTCATCCCGACGCAGGCAATCAAGCTGCAACCCTTGTCCACCAACGGTCTTCACCCAACGCCCCGCGAGCAACCATGAGCGAAGACATACTGATCAACGTCACCCCGCAGGAAACGCGGGTCGCCCTCATGTCGCAGGGTGTGGTGCAGGAGATCCACATCGAACGCGCCGCCAGTCGCGGTCTGGTCGGCAATGTCTACCTGGGCAAGGTGGCGCGCGTGCTGCCAGGCATGCAATCGGCATTCATCGACATCGGTCTGGAGCGCGCCGCGTTTTTGCATGTAGCCGATATTTGGGAGGTGCGTCACGCGCATCACCAAGGCCACGGCGGCGGTCAGGGCAGCACCGGCGGTGGCAACAACGGTGGCAACGGCGCCAACAATGGCAACGGCCACCAAGGCGCCAATGGCAAGCCTGCCACCAAACCAATTGAGCAAATTTTGCGCGAAGGCCAGGCGGTCCTGGTACAGGTGATCAAAGACCCGATTGGCACCAAAGGCGCGCGCTTGTCGACCCAAGTGAGTTTCGCCGGGCGCATGCTGGTGTATCTGCCGCAGGAAACCCACATCGGCATTTCGCAGCGCATCGAGAACGAAGCTGAGCGCGAATCGTTGCGCAGCAAGCTCACCCAACTGATCCCACCGGGCGAGACCGGCGGATTCATCATCCGCACCATGGCCGAGACCGCGTCTGACGCTGATATCGCGAACGACGTCAACTATTTACGCAAGCTGTGGCAGACCATCCAGAGCGCCACACAGACTGCGCAAGCGCCAGCTTGCCTGTATCAGGATCTCTCTCTCGCACAGCGCGTGTTGCGTGATCTGGTGCATGACGACACGTCGAACATCCAGATCGACTCGCGCGAAAACTTTCAAAAACTCCAACAGTTCGCGCGTGACTACACGCCAAACGTGCTGGAGCGCGTGCAGCACTACACCGGCGAGCGGCCGCTGTTTGATTTGTCCGGCGTCGAAGGCGAAATCGAGAAAGCCCTGGCACGCCGTGTGGACCTCAAGTCAGGCGGCTATCTCATCATCGACCAGACCGAGGCGATGACAACGATCGACGTCAACACCGGCGGCTTTGTCGGCGTGCGCAATTTTGACGACACCATCTTCAAGACCAATCTCGAAGCTGCACAGGCCATTGCCCGGCAACTACGCCTGCGCAACCTGGGTGGCATCATCATTGCCGACTTCATTGACATGAGCGGCGAGGAGCACAAGAGCGCCGTGCTGGCCGAACTCAACAAGGCTCTCGCGCGCGACCGCACCAAGATCAGCGCCAGCACTTTCACCAGTCTGGGGCTGATCGAAATTACCCGCAAGCGCACGCGCGAGTCACTTGCACACGTGATGTGCGAACCCTGCCCGACCTGCCAGGGGCGCGGCGAAATCAAGACCGCGCGCACCATTTGCTATGAAATTCTGCGCGAAGTCACGCGCGAAGCGAAGCAGTTCAATCCCAAGGAGTTCCGCATTCTCGCCAGCCAGGAAGTGATTGATCTGTTTTTGGAAGAAGAATCCCAGTCACTCGCGCTGCTCTCCGACTTCATTGGCAAACCGGTGTCACTCGCGGTAGAGACGGTACACAATCAGGAGCAGTACGACATCATTCTGATGTGAAGCAACGAACTCGCGAAATGCCCGTCATGACCCAAGCCATCATCCTCTTTGCGCATGGCGCACGCGACCCCGACTGGGCACTGCCGTTCGAACGCCTGCGCGCGGCGGCAAAGCAGCGCCTGCCGGGTGTGTGGGTTGAAATTGCTTATCTCGAATTCATGCGACCTGACCTTGCGCATGCCGCCGATACCCTGGTCGACGGCGGGGCCAGGCATATCGACATCGTTCCCGCCTTCATGGCACAGGGGGCACATTTGAAACGCGACCTGCCGGCGTTGATCGCCGCAGCGCAGGCGCGCCACCCGCAGGTTGTGTTCAAACTGCATCCCGTCTTGGGCGAATCGCAACCGGTTCTCGATGTCATGGCCGAGCATGTGGCTGGCCTCGTGGGGAAGCCGCGCAGCAGCGCTTGAGTTTGATAGAATTCAGATCGATTTCGGGGAAGTAGCTCAGCTGGGAGAGCGTCGCGTTCGCAATGCGGAGGTCGAGGGTTCGATCCCCTTCTTCTCCACCAAATCAAAAGGCGCCCTGAGGGGCGCCTTTTTCATGACTCGCCCGAGTCCTCGATACGGCTGGTGCGGGCGTCACAGTTTCGATACGCAAACGCCTTGACGCCGCCCACGCACCTTGATTGATGCGCCTTTGGCGACGCTGCTATCTTGCCGCGCGATTGGTTGCGTTGGCCGGCAGCGAGCCTGTCGATGCCGGCCAAGTCGGGAAGCTCCCGTTTCGCTCTGTCATGCCACTGCCCGGTGCGCCGTCACGCCTGCCTCGGCCAGCAAGCGCGCCGCCGAGTCACGCAATTGCGCAAGGCGGGCGGGCAGGCCATCGAACAGCATCCGCCCGCCCTCCTTCACCATGCGCCCCGCCACCATCACGGTGTCCACATCGGACGGCTGCGCGTAATGCACCACGCTCTGCACCGGATCCTGCGCCGACACCATGTGCAGGGCATCGCGCCGAATCATGATGAGGTCTGCTTGTTTGCCGGGTGTGAGCGAGCCGATGCGCTGGTCGAGGCGCAGCGCACGGGCGTTGTTGATGGTGGCCCATTGCAGTGCTTCGCGCGTCTTGAACGACACGGCATCGATCATAGAACCGCCCGTACCAACGGTCTTGAGATTGCTGCGGGCATACTGCGCCGCCGCGCTGTCCTGCTCGGCCTCGATGCGCTTGACCGTCTCCATGTTGGCAAACAGGCGTTGCATCTGCAGGGCCAGCCGCATTGCATCGAACATGTCGCCCTTGTGACCCACCTCGCTATCGACCCCGATCGACGGGCTGCCGCCGAGTCGGCTGATGCGGCCGGTCAAGGGGGCGCGCACATGGTTGTTCATTTCGCCGCCGGCGGTTGAGGTCACCGATGCGCCGCTATCGACCAATATCTTGAGCTCATCATCCTCGATGTAATTGCCGTGCGCCAGATTGTGATCGGGGCCGAGTAAACCTTCTGCCGCAATGGTCCGGTAACCGCCTGGCACCAGCCGGTTCGAGCGCCCCCACACATGCGCACTCGAGAGCAAGCCGAAGTCGCGTGCAGCGCGGAAGTCCTGGCGGCACACGTCCAGCGTCGAATAGTCCGGGCCGAGGATGGCCATCGCAAGGGTCACCAAGGCGCTGTCGTCAGAGAGCCGCCCCTGGCGCAGCCGGCGAATCTCGGCGAGCGGATGCGGCACCTGGGAGAAATGCGGCTCTCCCGGTTTGGGATGGCGCTTTACCGTCCCGTGGCCGAATACCGCACGCACGCCCGACGTGAACAAGGCATCGATGGCCGCATCGCTGTGCGCAGGCGTGGCGTTGTTGTGGCACCAGTCAAAGATGGTGGTCACACCCGCATCGAGTTGCGCCAATGAACCGGCCAGGGTGCCGATAAAGCTGTCCTCAGGCGTGTAGAGGGGCGCCAGACGTGCGTGAAAAAAAGTGAAATAGTCCGAGCCGGCCCAGTCGCCGCCGATGCCGCGCATGGCCGTTTCCCAGGTGTGAATGTGGGCGTTGATCAGGCCCGGCAGCACGATCGCGCCGCCCGCATCAATCACCCGCTCTGCGCTCGCGTCGACACGTGGCGCCACTGCAGCGATGCGGTCACCGTCAACGAGCACATCGGCACGATCGAAATCACCGATGGCGGGGTCCATCGACAAGACACAGGCGTTTCGAATCAGAATGGTGGGCATGGGAGGAGTCCGGTTCAATAACGGGTGCAGCGATGGCGCAGCCGGTGCGCCAGCCGCGCCGGCGCGCGGGTTTACTTGGGTGGATTGCCAGGCTTGGCCATCATTTTGGCAATCACGGCATCCTCGGTAATGATGGTTTTGGTGAACACATCCATCGACTGAAACGCCGGCAGAAATCCGAATTTCGCGCCCTGTTGACGGAACTCCGGACTCATTACCGTCGCACGGATCGCCTCTTCGAGTCGGGCCACCACATCCGCAGGCGTCCCCTTGGGCGCTGCGACGCCGCGCCAGAGATCGGATTGAAAACGGTAGCCCTGCTCGTTGGCGGTCGGGATGGCAGGAAACACCGGTTCGCGCGCGGAGCCGAGCACGCCTAGCACCCTGAGCGTGCCAGCCTTGACATGCTGCGCAAGCGACCCCGGCAGCGTGACCACCGCATCGATATGCCCGCCCAGCAGACTGGTGATGTGGCTGGTGGTGGGAAACGGAACCTGCACCACATCGACCGACTGGCCTGAGAAAAAGGCGTCCGACGTCAAATGCATATGGCTGCCGACACCAGTATTGCCCACCCGCAGCTTTCCCGGGTTTTGCTGGGCGTAGGCAAGGATCTCTCTGAGATTGTGTTGCGGCGTGCTTGCCTGCACCGCAAGTACCGGCAATTCGATGGTGACGCGCGCAATCGCCTGAAACGCACTGTAGTCAAACGGCATCATGCCGGCGTGGTAAGTCGTCGATACCGAATTGGAGTTCAGCACCAAGGAGTAGCCATCGGCCTTGCGCGCCTGCACATATTTGTAGCCGATGGCGCCTCCTGCTCCCGGCCGGTTCATCACGACGACCTGCTGACCGAGCAATTTGCCCATGCCGTCGGCGAGGGATCGCGCGACCGCGTCGGGCGCTGCACCGGCTGCGAACGGTACCGTCAGCTCGATCGGGGCCGCCGGGAATGTCTGGGCGTTTGAATTCCCGGACGCGATGCCAAGGCACCAGGCCAGCCACATGCTTCCGACCAAACACTTGTGAGCATGAATATTCATTTGCTGGACTCCTCTCTCAAATCAGTCAATCCAGGGCTGCTTGCCAAAACGCAGCAGCCGCTGGCCCACTTCTCCTTCTTCCCACACCAGTGCCAGGCAATCAACAATTCCAAACTCACCTTGTTCGACCTTAACGAGGTTCAGGGCACGTCTTTGAGATCACCCGGCGGGCCCTCGTGATGGGGTCGCAACGCCCGCACAGGCTGCAACGGTTCACCGCCAACCGGGAGCGCATCGGCCATGAAGGAGATCACTGCGTTGCCAAAGACATCGTTGCGATCGCCGGCCACCATGTGCCCGGCGCCAGTCACGTTGACGTACTGCGCATGCGGACACAACTGCAAGAATTCCTGCGCGCCCGCTTCGCTCAGCACATCCGACAAGCCCCCGCGCACCAGCAAGGTCGGCAGGGAAAGACGGCGCGAACAGGCTGCGAGCCGCTCGTGGCGCTTGTGCAGATCATGGCGGGTCGGGCGGAAGCGCGGGTCCCAGTGCCAGTGGTACAGGCCATCGGCGCCCAGGCGCACATTCTTGGCCAGTCCGTCGAGATTTTTCGGGCGTGGCCGTTGCGGTTGATACGAGGCAATCGCATCGGCCACCTCGGCAAGCGAGCGAAACCCTTCGGGCTTGAGACTCATGAAGGCATGGATGTGGTCAATCCCCTCGGGTTCCACCCGCGGGCCGATATCAACCAAGACCAGCGCGGTGGCATCGACGTGTTCTTCGCCCACCGCCACCAGGCTGGTGCCGCCCCCCATGGACGCCCCCACCAGCGCCGGGCGCCGGCCGCCCAGCGCCGCGATCACACACAGAAGGTCGGCCACCATCACATCCTGGCCGTAACTGCCGTCGGGCGCCCAATCGGAATCGCCATGGCCGCGCGCGTCAAAAGCGACCGCGTGATACCCGGCGGCGCCGAGCGTCTGGCCCGCACCTTTCCAGGCGTGGCGTGTTTGGCCGCCGCCGTGTTGCAGCAATACCAGCGCCCCGGCCGGGTCACCCCAGGAGTCGCCGGCAATCCGCACGCCGCCGGCGCCGGGCCAGACGTGCATGGGGGTGGGCGTGCCCGGCAGTGGCGTGCCCGCACTCATGCGCTCACCCGCCGATGAAAATTCTCGTTGATGCCTTTCATCTTCCGCCCTTCCGGTCCTCGAAAAAATGTTTCAGTCAGATGTCAGCATAGCAGGGTGTCGCAGTCCGGTTCGATCCCGCCGCGCCTTTCACGGCCAGTATCCACATGGATTGACGACCGGACTCCGCCACCGATATCTGCCCCGGCTACTCGTCACATTTGCATTACCATGGAGCGGCGCAAACAGCAAACCCGGCCGCTGAAACGGACAGCCTGTTTTCGTAAGCACTGCATGTCATCACACAGGCAAGCATCACGAAAACCCGCCTCGCAAGGATTGTCATGACCACACCGAATACATCCGCACGCCGGCATTTTCTGGCCGGCGCCGCCAGCGCCACGCTCGGTGCCACGACCTTGCAGGCCAGCCCGGTACTCGCGCAGGCGTCCGCTTCGCCAGGCACAGCCATTCCCGGCCCGTCGCGCCTCGCTGAGGTCGCGGGCAGCGAGCACTGGGCCACCAAACGCGTCGGCACCCAAAGCGTGCGCCTGTTCCTGTGGAACAAGGAGTTGCGCAACCCGGCTGAAGCGTCCGGGCGCGCCAGCTCGCGCGGCACCATTCTCTTCGTGCACGGCTCGTCCGTGTCTTCCACGCCGGTGTTCGATTTGCAAATCCCCGGCAAGCCGACCTCGACCATGGACTGGTTCGCACGCTTGGGCTACGACACCTGGTGTTTCGACTGCGAAGGCTACGGCCGCTCCGACAAGACGCGCTCGATGAACGCCAATATCGCCGACGGCGCTGATGACCTCGCCGTGGTCAGCGAAACCATCATGCAGCGCAATGGCGGACAAAAGCTGCTCACCTATGGATCCTCCTCCGGTGCCTTGCGCGCGGCCTTGTTTGCGCAGCGCCACCCGGAACGCGTGGCACGGCTTGCGCTCGATGCGATGGTCTGGACCGGTGAAGGCAGCCCGACCCTGGCCGAGCGCAAGAAGCGCCTCGCCGCCTATCAGGCCAGTAACCGCCGCGCGATCGACCGCACCATGATCCGCAGCATCTTCACGCGCGACCACCCCGGCACTAGTGACCAGACCATCGTCGAAGCCTTTGCCGATGCGGTGCTCGCGCTCGACGACAGCGTGCCGACTGGTACTTACATCGACATGTCAGCCAACCTGCCGGTGTGCGACCCAACGAAAATCAACGTGCCCACTCTGATCATGCGCGGCCAATACGACGGCATTGCAAGCTTTCGCGATCTGTCCAACTTCTTCGAGAAGCTCGCCAACCCTGACAAGCAGTTCATCGTCATGCCCGGCATCGCACACACCAGCACGCGCTCGAAAAATTACGCGCTGGTGTATCACCTGCTGGAAGGTTATTTTGGCCAGCCAGCGCCGGTGTACACCGGCGCCTGACTACGACCCGGCTGCGCCAAGCGCTACATCAGTTTGCGCAGCGTGTGGCGCCGGTTGCCCGTATACGCACGCACTTGTGACGGCCAGCGCCCCTCCTCCACCGCCTTGGCCCAGGCCGCGCTGGACAGCACCTCGGCATTTTCGAGCTCGTAAGTAGCACTGTATTTGGGTTCGCCCTCGGCCACGATGGTCTTGAGCTCGCCGCCGATGCTCATCGTCAGCGGCGCCAGCGTAAAGCGCTGCACTGCGAGCACGCCCGGCACCTTGAGCAGTTGCGGAATGTGCTCGGTGTCGTAGACCTCGTTGAACAGCGCCTCTTTGTCAGGATCGATGTCCATCGCTGCGGTGAACAGGAATTTGGCCTTGGGGTGCATGGTTTCTCCAGTGGTGGTCTTGCATGAGTGATGCGCCATGGCGGCGCCTGCGCCGCGCACAGTGCTTCAATATTTCTCCAGCAGCATGCCGAAACCTTCGATCCGGTCGGCGATGCCGATGCGCCGCAGGGCCTGCCAGTAGGTCGCCACGTTCACGCCAATCAGCGGCTTGCCATGCGCGGCTTCGATTTCGCCGGTGATGGCCGAGACCGGCAGGTTGGTGCCGACGTGGATCAGCGCTTCGGCGCGCGCGTCATCGGCTGCCTTGAAGCCCGCGCGAATCTGATCGAGCGTGATCTGCGCCACCTGCGTCGGGCCGGTCGCCTTCAGCCCCACCGCCTTGACGACCTCATAGCCGCAGGCGGTGAAGAACTCGGTGATCAGCGTATCGGCCGGCGGCCAATAGGGTGTGAGGATCGCGATGCGTTTCGGGTTGCCGATCGTTTCAAGCCCCGCCAGCAGCGCCATCGAGGGCGTGATGAAGGGCACGTCGCACAGGGCTTCGAGTGCGGTCTGCTCGCCTTGGGCGCGCTTTCGATCACCGCGAAACGAATGGATCGAATGACCATGCGCCACCACATGCGGCTCGCACGGCAGCACCAGACGCAGCGCCTCGTCGAGGTTGCCCTCTTCAGTGTCGAGTGCGCGCCGATATTGCTCCATGTCCACGTAGGGGCGCGGCGGCAGGTACATGCGCGTGACGTGGTTGGTCACCCCTGGCGGGCGCATCGCATCGAATTCAGGCTGCACCACGGTATTGGTGGCGGGCACCACGACAGCGATCTTGCCGCGCGTGGCGAGGGTGTCGGTGGTCGGCTGGCGATGGGGAATGGCGGTCATGGGATCAATTTTGCCTTCCGTACGCTCTCAAGCAATGAGGCGCGCAGCAGAAATTGTTTATGGGCAAGCGGATCTTCGGCGCTGCGCCGCAAGTCGTCAAGGTGGGCGCGCCGTACGTCGGGGTCACGCTCTTCCAGGCGCCGCTTGTTGAGCACCGTGTCGCGCTGCACTACCTCGATGTTGAGTTCGCGGCGGCGCCGCTGGTAACGATCGAGCAGCGCTTCATCGACGCCGCCGCGCATTGCTTGGGTAAGGATGTCGGTCAGTTCAATGCCGTCGTGGATGCCGCTGTTCATGCCCATGCCGCCGGCCGGATTGTTGACGTGCGCCGCGTCGCCGGCAATGAACACGCGCCCCTTGCGAAACGACGCCGCAACGCGCTGGTGGAACCGGTAGACGCCGCGATAGCGAATCTCGAACGGCTCTGCGCGTGGAAAAAAATGCTGCAAGCGTTTCTGCAGTTCGGTCTCCGATAGCACCACCTCATCGGCTTCCTCGGTGGTCGCCGGCGAGATCACGCGCCAGATGCCCTGCAGGTCGTTGCCGGCCACCTTGAACAGCGCCACCCAGCGCTGCGGATCGGCGAAGTAGCTGCGGTTTGCGTAGCCGTAGTGCTGCTCGAAGTCGAACGGCGTCGTCATGCCGATGAAGCGCTCCGGAAAGGTGTAACCGGCAAACTCCGAATCAATCGACTTGCGCACTACGCTGCGCGCGCCGTCGGTGCCGACCACGTAATCGGACACCACGGTCACGGCGCCGTCCGGCGTCAGGCACCTGACCTCAACCGTCTCGCCCTGCTGCTCGACCGCCGTCACCTCGTAGCCGCGCAGCACCCGCGCGTTCGGGTAGGCCGCCAGGCGGTTCAGGGCAATGTTGACCAGCTTGTGCGACTCGCACTGCACGGCATACGGGTACGGCGTTTCATCAGCGAGGCGCGAGTAATCAAACTCTGCCACCAGTTCGCCGCTGACGCGGTCCCAATGCTGGAAGCGCGGCGAGACCAGGCCCTGCGCGATCACCTCATCGACGATGCCAAGCTGCGCGAGCATCTCCAGCGTGGAGGCGTGCGTGGTGGCCGCGCGCGGCTTTTCGTCGTATACCGCGTCGGCCTCGAGCAACGTCACCTCCAGGCCCTGCTGCGCCATCGCCAGTGCAGTCACGGCGCCGACCGGGCCGGCCCCGACAATGGCAATGCGTGGTGTCATGGCGTCACTTTAACGGAAACCCCGCGCACCAGCCAAGAGCATTGACCACCAACGGTTTGCGGGCCGTTATCGATTGTGATGCTACTCCCACCAGCCCCCAGCTAGCCGCCTTTGATACCGGCGCGCTTGACGATCCGGCTCATGCGGGCGAGGCCGGCCTGGGTCCACTGCGTCACTTGCTCGGGTGGCGAGCCGATTGGATCAAGCCCCTGGGCAATCAGTTTTTCGCGCACATCCGGGGCGCTGACTGCCTTGACCAACTCCGCATTGAGCCGCTCGGCGATCGGCTTCGGCGTGCCGACCGGCACCACGATCGACGCCCAGGTGAACCATTCAAACCCGGGCACGCCGGCTTCGGCCATGGTCGGCACGTCGGGCAGCAGCGGCGAGCGCTTCGCGCTCGGTACGGCAAGTGCACGCATCCTGCCCGCCTTGATGTAGGGCTGCACGATCGACACCGCACTGAAGTGGGTCTGCACCTGGTTCGAGATCACATCGACCGCAGCCTGCGTCGCACCGCGGTACGGGATATGCACCAGAAAAGCATCGGTGCTTGCCTTGAACGCCTCCATCGCGACGTGCTGCGGGCTGCCATTGCCCCCCGACGAGTAGTCGATCTTGCCGGGTTGCTTCTTGACCAGCGCGATGAACTCGGCAAGCGTCTTGACCGGCAGGTCGTTGTTCACCACCAGCACCCAGGTGATGCCGGCGACGATGCCCACCGGCACAAAGTCTTTCAAGGGATCATACGGTGCGTCCCGGATGTTCGGGATCATCGTCAGGATGCTGTCGTTGAGTGCGCCGATGGTGTAACCGTCTGGCGCGGCACGCTTGACGCGGTCGGCGCCGATCGCCCCCGCGGCGCCGGGCTGGTTCTCGACCACGATCTGGCGCCCCATGTTGTCGCCCATCTTTTGCGCAACGATGCGCATCATGACGTCGACCGCGCTGCCGGCCTGCAGCGGCAACACCATCAGGATCGGCTTGGCCGGATACTCCTGCGCAAAAGCGAGGCGCGGTGCGGTCGCGAGCGCGGCCAGAGCCAGTACTGAGTGTCGTCTGTTCATCAGATCACCTTGCGTCTCGTCCAAAAAGCCCGGCAAGGTGCGGTGTTGAACAAAACCGCCGCGCGGCGCGCACCTTTCCGGCCTGCATCATTTCAATAGGCCACTTTCTTGAGGTCCTTGAAATACTGGGGGTGGCTTTTCTCGATTTTCTGCATGATGTCACCCAGCACCACCTTGGGTAGGTCGAGACGCTTGTCGGCGGTGCTCGAACCGAGCGTGATCAGGGATTCCTGTGCGGTATTGAACGAGGTCATGTTGGTTTTGGAAACGCGCGGGTCGTAGCTCAGATGCTTGACCGCCTGTTTGGCAATTGCCACGTCGACGCCCGGCACCACCTTGGCAAACAACTCAATCGCCTCAGCGCGATGGGTACGCGTGTAGTGTGACGATGCCGCCAGACCAAGCGCAAACTTCTGGATCAGGTCGGGCTGCGACTTGATGGTCTCATCGGTAAAGGTCGAGACCATCATGTAGGACATGTAGCCGCCGCCACGCTTGACCAGAAAAGAGCCCGGCACTTTGGTCGAAATCAGCGAGTTCCAGGGCTCGAGCGAGACCACCGCATCGACCTTGCCCGCTGTCAGTTCCGGAATCAGATCCGGGTTGCTCTTGATGTTGACCAGCTCCACATCGGTCGGCTTCAAACCAGCCTTGGACAACACGATCTTCAGATATTCGTCAGGCGTTTGCTCGAACCAGACGCCGATTTTCTTTCCCTTCAGGCTCTTGATGTCGCCCTTCTTGATGCCCGAACCCTTGCGCGCGATGATCGCCAGCGGGTCGTCGGCATTGGCGCGCGTCGCGTCATTCATCGACTGTGCAAATACGCTGACCATCTGACCGCCCTGACGGCCCTTGATGAAGGTGGTGATGCCCATGTTGGCGCCATTGGCCTCTTTGTTGTTGATGGCGTTGACGATTTCGGTGCCGGACTTGACGATCTTGAGTTTCACGTCGAGCCCGTGCTC
>JANLTL010000221.1:0-10239 GCA_031362905.1 Burkholderiales bacterium
CGACAAGGGCCGCAAGAATTACTACAGCACCCTGGTGCCTTCGGTGCCCGATGCCTTTGTGCGCATGCGCGAAGGCGATACGCTGACCATCGGCGGGCGCGCCTGGCAGGTGCATTGCGGTTTCGGGCATTCATCGGAACACGCCTCGCTGCGTTGCCCGGAACTGAACATGGTGATCTCGGGCGACATGCTGTTGCCGCGCATTTCGACCAATGTCGGGGTGTGGCCGAATGAGCCCGAGGCCAATCCGCTGCAGTGGTTTCTCGACGCGCTGACGTTGTACGAAGGCCTGCCGGCCGATGTGATGGTGCTGCCTTCGCACGGGCGCCTGTTTCGCGGCGCGCACGAGCGCGTGGCGCAATTGCGCTCGCACCACACCGACCGGCTTGCTGAAACACTGGAGGCCTGCAAGAAGCCCTGCAGTGCAGCCGACATCATCCCGATCATGTTCCATCGCGAGCTTGACGCGCACCAGACCACGTTTGCGATTGGCGAGGCGCTCTCGCACCTGCATTTGCTGCGCGCCGAGGGCAAGCTGGTGAATCACACCGGGAGGGACGGCGTCGTCAGGTTCACCGCCCGATAAACGGCCTGGCGTACAAATTGCGGGCCGATGCCGAACGGGTTCCGGCGCGCCACCCTGCAACAATAAAAACGGCCCCGGCCAGAAACCCTTGGTACGAGCCGATGCTGGCGGCATCGTCTCGGAAACCCTTGGTGGTAGAGGTTCTACGGCTGATGCCCCGGCGAAAAATCACTACTGGCGCACCGTCCACCTCTGCGCCTGCTGTCCAGTGCACGCAGCGGCGACTACCGAATTACCGCGCGCTTCGAGGCAACGCCCGGCTTGGCTGACGATCTGGCCGTTGGCCGGTTTGTAGTCCCAATGGAGTGGCGGCGGTGCTGTTTGCCCTGCCGCCAGCGCTGCACACGCCGCTGCCGTCAACTGCGCACCCTCACTGAGGCACCGGGCGTTGTCCGGCTTAAGCTCGCCCGACACGCTGATCCAGCGATGCCCGGCAGGCTGGCACGGTGCCAGGCCCACCGGCGCGCCCGGAGCAGCGGCTTGTGCGCGCAGGCAGGTGCCCGTGGCGGACACGATGTCAAACTGCGGCGCAGCTGCAGCGCCTGCGGCAGCCGGGGCAGCAGGCGGTTTGGCGGCGGCTACAGCAGGTGCCGCGAGGTTCGCCGCAGCGAGCGAGGCAAACTCGCTCATGCGGGCGGGCGCGATCCGGCCAGTGACCACCAGCGACCATTGGTTCGCCAATTCGCTATCGCCCTCATCGGTTTGCAGCATGCGGCCAATATCAACGGCGGCGGACGCAATTCTGAGTTTGGCCTCAAGCTTGGGCTTGGCCGTGGCGATATCGATAATCTGCTCGATCGATATCGCGATCAATTCGACGGCCACCGTGAGGATGACCTGCGGGCCGGCGGAGCCGAGCAGAGTGAGTACCGATCCGGCCGCCTTGGCCCCCACTTCGGTGGCAACACGCACAGCGCCTTTCGTTGCTGCCTGCTGCGCGACTTTTTGCGCGATCTGGGCGCCCCCCTTTTCAGCCGCCTTCAGTACCACCCTCCTGTAGGGAAATACGATTTTTCTCATCGCCGAATTGGTCATCACAAAAGTCAGGCTCGCCGTGGCCGCCGCGTGGGCACCGATTCCGCCGAGGATGCCGGCAGCGCTGATCATTTCAAGATCAGGCGGGGGCACGCCGTAGTCAAACAGCGAGATCAGGTTGTTGGTGTTGCGCTGCGCGCGCGCCAGCTGGTCGGTGCGCGACCACAGGTTGTAGGCGTCGAGCGCGGTTTGCGCCATATAGGTGCGTTGGGCGCGGATCGCCTCGGCAAAACTGGCTGCCAGCCGCGCCTCATCGGCGCTGGCCTTCTGCGGCTCGGCCGCTGCCGCCTGGATCCGCGCAATCATGGCAACCTGCAGCGCCAGGCTCGATTGCGGTGCACGCGCAATGTCATCCCAGGTGTCGCGCACTGCGGCATCGGGGGCCTGTTTGGTCTCGGCAGCAATGGCCCGCGCAATCGTTTCGATCTGGGTGCGTTCCCGCACCAGCGCCAGCGCCACCGGCTCGCCACCGGCAAGGCCGAACAGGCCCGGATGCACATAGGGGGCCGGCTCAATGCCGATCGTCTGCGCCTTGCAGGCTTTGTCGCCCCACACCGGCAACCAGCTTCGTTTGGTGTCGGCCGGGCAGCTCCAACAGGTGCCGTGGGTGCCCCTGCCCAGACTTTGTGCGAGCACAGCCGGTACGTTGTTGTTGTACTGGGCACGAATGCGGTTGGCGACATTGGCGTTGCTGGCATTAGCCTGATCGCGAATCTGGCCTGGCGCGCAAAAGCGCGCCTCGCCCGAGGTGGCGCTGGCAAAACGGATGCCGCCGGCTGCGCGGCAAGCCTGCGGGCCGCTCACCGGGAAGGCGGTGCGTCCGGTGGCGTCGGGACAAGCCCAGCACTCTCCGCCATTGCGCGGATCGTTGATTTCTCCCGGCTGGCATCCTGCCTTTTGTACGAAGGCCGCGGGGCTGCGCTGCGCCTGGGCACGCGGGCCGTCAGTCTCGATACACGCGTTGGGCGCGAGCAAGCCGTTGGCGGTGCGCACGAAGCCGGCCGGGCAGGACCAGCACTCGTCGCGGCCGACAGCGCGAAAGCTCCCCGCAGGGCAGTGCGGGCCTGAAAACTTCGCCGAGAGGTATTCTCCCTGCACTGATGCATCGGGGCGCGAGCAGGCCCGTGATGAGTCGACCGCATGGGCCAGGTTGCGGTTGAAACCCTGAGGGCAGGTCCAGCAACTGCCCTGCGCGGCAAAGGAACCTGCATCGCAACCCGCGTTCGCTTCGGATTCAAACTTGGCCGGCGTCGGCCCGCAAGGGTCTTGCAGCGTGCCGTTCGCATTCAAGCCGCCACACGTCGATCTCAGGGCGCCCATCACGCCCCATTTGCCAGTGGGGGTGCCGGAGCCAACAGTGAGCGGCCCGGCCGGATTGGGGGCAGGCACATTGGGCTTGGACAGCGTCAGCGGCGGAATCGTGATGGTGGTGGACTTGGTGTCTGTCGCAGCCGGCTTCGCTGCGGGCGGGGGCGTGATCTCGACCGGCTTGATCTCCATCACCGTGCCTTGTTGCGCCGTCACGCTTGCCGAAAATGTCAGGCACGCAAGCAGGCTCAACGCGGCAAGCGCGAGACTGGCGCATGCTGGTGATAGGTGATAAAGGCTGGCGCGGCCCGATCCCGTGCTGCTCGTGCTCATCGATTTCTGCATTTTCTCCCCCTCCAGGTTTGCTGCCTTTTAGTCAGCACGCACCAGTGTATGGACTGCAAAGAGGATACAGGATAATCACCTACGTTCCCGTAGCATCAGCGCCAGGCGATGCGCGCCAACGCGTGTTCACGGCTGGCGCAACACCGGCTCATCCGTCGTCAATGGCGCCGTCACGCCGGAAGAAAAACTGATTTGGGCTGAATGCTATAGTGCTGTCACAGAGTCATCCAGCGCACGCAGTCGCATGGAGCCCTGAGGGGGGCGAGCAGTCCGATCCACTGTGCCTGATGGGCCCGGGATTCGCATCACTGCAACGAGTCTCCCCCTTTATCAACGTAAAGCCATTCAGAGGGGCACGATGACAACAACGGGATGGAAACTGGTGGAAGTACTCAAGCTCGCCGCCACGGCGATCTTCTTTGCAGCGTCATTGGCGATGACCGCGCACGCGCAGACTGAACCAAACGTTTGCTGGAAGCCCACCTATGCACGCGGTGCAGGCACGATTCCCGGCGAGTGCGGGCCGGGTGAGCACCGTGAGGCGGGCCTGTGCTACAAGATTTGCCCCGCCGGCTTTGTGGGTGTGGTCGGGCAATGCCACCAGGCCTGTCCGCAAGGCTTCAAATCGGCGGGCCTGCTCGATGCCACTTGCACCAAGCCCGATCGGTTTAACCGCACCGCATTCCAGCCAACGGCTGCCGGCACGGCGCAATGCAACACTGAATCGCAAGGCCGTGGCTGCGAGCAGATTGGCGGCGCATGGTTTGTCAAGCCGCCGCCCCAGTTCGTCTGCCAGGGTCCGCTCTGCCAGCAAACTTGCCCGGCGGGCATGACCGAGACCGCCAACGGGCTTGCCTGCCGCAAGCAGCCCGCCGTCGCCCGCGCTCTCGGCTACGTTCCAAAGTGCGGCAGTGACTCGGTTGCCCAGGGTGGCTTGTGCTACAAAAACTGCAATTCCAATTTCGGCGGCGCGGGGCCGGTGTGCTGGGGCCAGTGCCCGGCCTCACACCCGGTCGATTGCGGCGGAATGTGCGGGACGAGCGCCAAGGACTGTGGCGGCGCGGTTGCCAATCAGGTCATCTCCGTGCTCGATTTTGCCGCCACGACCATCGAGGCGGTGGTGACCTTGGGTGGCTCGACCGCCGTCAGGACTGCAATCAACGCTGCTGAAAAGGCGGCGCAGGATGGTGCCGAAGCGGCGATCACCGCAGCGGCAAAAGCGACTGCCAAGGTTGCCAAAGACAAGTTGGGTAACGAGCTGATCAAGCAAGCCAAAGAGATTGGCCTGACGCTGACCGAAGGGCAGGCTGCCAACCTCACCGCCATGGCGGCAGGTGAAAAGTTCGACTTCGCCTCGCTGGACCCGACCGGTATTGGCGCGATTGTGGCGGCGTTCAACAAGCCTGTCTGCGAAATGCCTCCGAACAGCAACCAACCTGTCAAGGCGAACCCCAAGCTCGCTGGCCAGGTCGTCAAAAATGCGCCAGGGGAGCCCCAGGGCGTTTACCTTGTGTCGGCCGCCGGCACCAAGCACAGGATTTACGATCAGCTATTGGCAAATCGAAGCGAGCCATACACCACCGTGTTGCGAACCTGCGGCCTGATTGGCCCGGGAGACATTTTTTCGGATGGCGCTTATCGGATCTGGCCGGCGCGCGAGATTGGCGGAGCTGGCTTGCAGGAGGCGACTGTTGCGGCCGCCGTGCCAAGAGGAAAGCCTCTGGACAATGGCGAGTGCCAGGCGGTGGCAACGCAGCTCAAAGCCGTGGGGAAATGGAAATTCACTCCCACGACGTGCCGCGACAGCCGGGCGGCTCCCGGGTGCAAGGGCTAGCGGTAAGGGCTAGCGCTGGGGAAACCGAAGTTCTCTTCTACGCGCAAGCCCTGACCTGCCGGAAACCATCGCCTGCGAGCGCCGCGTCGAAACTGCGCTCGCAGGCCTGACAATCACAACCGCGCAGACGGGGATGCGGTTCGCGCGGCTGCGCAATCTCACCAACTTACCTGGGACCATCTGTGAAACCAATCGGACAGACTTTGCTCTCGGTGGCTGTTGCCTCCGCACTCGCTGGCTGCGCCAGCCTGCCCGCGCCATTTCAGGCGTTCAGCCCGTCTGCGGATGCGTCCCGGGATTTCATCCCTTTGCCACTCGATGCGTCGTCGGGCAAGCTGCACGCGGGCATCGCGCGCGCCAAGCTCACCAATGCCTCGCGGCAACTGGCGGCTGAAGGTGTGAAGGCGCTCGACGAGCGCAAGTTCAAGCAGGCCAATGACCTGTTCAACCTCGCGCTCAAGACCGATCTCAACAATTCTTACTTGCATTTTCTGAACGCGCTGGCTTATCACTATCGCGGCATTGAGGGTGAGAGCAATCTCTTGGCGCTCGCCGATCAGGGCTACGAGATGGCGGCGCAGTTCGATGCCAGCAACAGCATCGCGCGCCACTACCGTGGCCTGTTGCACCTCGACCGCCGCGAATACGCGCAGGCGCAGATGCAGTTGATGGAGGCCTCGCTGTATTCGCCTGATGACGCCGAGTTGCTGTATGACCTCGCGGTTGCCGCCTACTACAACAAGGATGCCGCCACTGCTTTCGCCACGCTGCAAGGCTTGAAGGAATTGGCCGGCAAGACCGGGCTGCGCCCGCAGACCCTGCGCGGCCTGGCGCTGATTTCGGCGGCGGTGGGGGACAAGAAGCAGGCCGATGCGTATCTCGATGACATGCGCAAAGCGGGTGCGCAAAAAACCGAGACCGACTTTGTCGAGCGGCGCGTGGATTCATGGGCGCGCTCGCACGCGTCCGGGTTGATGCGGGTGCAGTTTCCCACTGCGCCGGCGGGCGGTGGATTTCCGGTGGCCCCAGCGGCGGGTGGCTTTCCCGTCGCACCTGGCGCTGGCGGATTTCCTGCGGCACCGGGCGGGTTTCCTGGAGCGCCCGGCGGGTTTCCCGCAGCACCGGGCGGATTCCCTGCGGCCTCTGGCGCGGTGCCGGGCGCGCCGGGCGGGTTTGGTCAACCGGGCTTCGGCCAGGCGGGAGCGGGACAAGCCGCCGCCGGCCTGCGCGCCTTTGTTGACAAGCAGATGGTGATGGTCGATGTCGTCATCGTCTCGACCCAGGAAGACAACAGCAACACCATGGGGGTCAACCTGCTCGATGGTCTGCGCCTGCAGTTTGGCAACGGCACGACCGCAGCGTGGAGCCGCGCCTCGGCGGCGACCCAGGATTTTGCCAATCCGGGTTCATCGACCTCGACCCGCACCATCACGCGCTCGCTCGGTATCGCTGCGGTGGCCTACACCCTCAACATCGCCAATGCCAGTGAAGTGAGCAACGACATTCTGGCGCGCCCGACGCTGCTGGCGCTCTCCGGGCAGACCTCGCAGTTCTTTTCGGGCGTTGATGTAGTCGGCGCAGCGGTCTCGGGCGGTCAGGGCAGCGCGGTGCAGATCCAGAAGGAAGTCGGCGTGCGCCTGTCGGTGACGCCGGAGTTTCTGCCTGAGAATTTGATTCGCCTGCAGGTGGTGGCCGAGCGCACCTTTTTGACCAACCCGAGCGCCAACGTGGTGTTTGATTTCCGTCTCGACACCACCAAGACCACGGTCAATGCCAACGTGGCGATGAAATTCGGCGAGACCCTGATTCTCTCGGGCTTGTCCGAGCGCGACACTGGCACCTCCGCCAGCAGCGTGCCGGTGCTGCGCGATGTTCCACTTGTGCAATATTTGTTTTCGCGCTCGACCAAACGCGATGTCCAGAAGAGCGTGCTGATCATGATTACGCCGCGCCGCCCGCAATACACCGCGCGCGACCAGGCTGACATCGACGCCGAGCGTGGCAAATTTTCCGAGCGCGAGCGCGTGCAGCAGGAGTTTGAAGACAAATACCGCCTCTGGTATCAGCTCGTACCCAACACCGCATTTGCGATGTCGCAGTTGAACGAGAGCGCCATCTTCCGTGAGTTCCGCTCGGGCGATCTGGAGTTGCCAAGCTGGACTTCGCGCAAGTCGCATACCGGGCGTTTGCGCTCGGCATTGGACTTTCTCTTTTATTGACCTGCCGGCTGATTCCCTCACGATGGACCTGCACCGCCGCCCTGCATTCGTCAGCGCTGGAGGACCTTGTGAACGTTCAAATGCTCAAAATTTGTGAACGTGTGAATGGTGATAGGCGGCAATTGACATGAGCATGATCGCGCGCTGGACGGCTGCACTCACCTTCGGCATCGTCTGCTGGCTGGCGGGTATGGCTGCGGCCAACGCGCAGAGCGCCAACGTGCCCTTGCAGCGCATGCCCGGCAACGCCAGCGACATCGCCATCAGCCCCGATGGCACCGTGTATGTGATCGACACCGAGGGCAAGCCCTGGGTGCAGCGCCTTGGCCGGGGTGCGAACTGGAGCGCATTGCAGGGAACGTTCCGGGGTATTCGTGCCGGGCTCGATGGCTCGGTCTGGGCCATCACCCGCGATAACACCGTCTTTCAACTCGGCGGCATCGCCTGGCGCGAAATGCCGTTCGGGCGCGTGCGTGACCTCGCGGTCATGCCGTCTCTTGGAAACGACGGCGTCATTGTGTTGCTCGGCGCCGATGGTGCGCTGGAGATGCGTGCGCCCGGCGCCCAGGGCCGCGTGCTATCGCGCATGGATGACGACGCTTTCAGGGCTGCCGCATTCGAGCGCCTGGTGCTCGATGAGCATGGCCTGCCCTGGGTTTGGCGCACTGATGGCACGATGTGGCGCTTTGACGGCACGCGCTGGATCGATCTGCCGCAGTTTGCGGGTAGCGGCTTGAGCAGCGTCGCCACCAGCCTCGACGGCACATTGATGGCGGTGGTCCGCAACGGGCAGGCTTTGCGCTGGAATCACGCCGCGCGCCAATGGCTGGCCGAGCCATTGGCCGGGCCGGTACAACTGGTGGCTGTGGGGCCGCACGGCAAGCCCTGGTTTGTCACGCAGGACAACACCGTACTGGCGAGTGAAGTGTTCGCCAATCAAAACAACCAGCCGCGCGCCAAACCGGCGGCCCTGTTCACGCGTCTGTTGAGCTGGCGCCGCGTGCGCGGCGAAGCGGCGTGGCTGAGCACCGGTGCCGACGGCAGCGTGGTCACGATTGATGCCGAGAACAATGTATGGCGCTGGAAGGGCGGCAACACCTGGACGCCGCTGCCGGGCAAATTCAAACGCGTCGCCGCAGCGGGCAATGGCGTGGTCTGGGGCATCGACCTGCAAAACCGCCTGCGCCGCAGCACCGGCGCGCAGTGGCTCGATGCCGGCATTGATGCGAGTGAGGTAGCGGTCGGCCCCAAGGATGAAGTGTGGGCGCTGGGGCCGGATGGCAGCATTGGCCGGTTTGACGCACAAACGCGGCAATGGGTGGCAGTGCCCGGCGGGCCAGCCAAGGCGATTGCGGTAGGCAAGGATGGCGAAGGCTGGATCATCGATGCCAGCGGTACGGTGCAGTTGCTCAGCCCGGCGACGCCCCTGCCCGGCATCAGCGCCGTGAGCCTGGGCGTCGGGCCGGAAGGTACGGTCTACGCGACCACGGCGGCGCGCCAGATTTACTGGCTGGACCGGCGCGAGCAGCAATGGAAACCGGCCAGCGGTGTGGCCTCGGCCATTGCGGTGGGGCCTGGCGGCACGCCGTGGATCATCGGCGAGCGCAACGAATTGCAAGTCTCGACCTCGTTCGTCGCCGAGGTCGAAGCCATCATCGCCGCGCGCACCGTGCAAACCACAGCGCCGCCGGTATTCACGATTCCGCCGCCGGCCGCATCGACCCTGCCCACCAGCAACCGGCCGCTGGTGTACACCACCATCGCGGGGACGTATAGCGATGTCGGCATCGGTGCCGACGGCAACGTGTTTGCCGCCGGCACCGATGGCGCGCTGTATTGTTTCTCCAATCCCGACAGCCGTTTTGTGCTGGCAAGCGCCGGTTCGGCGCGGCGCGTTGCCGTGGCCGGCGGCGGCGTGCCCTGGGTGGTCAATAGCCTCGGACAGGTGTCCTTTTTTGGCGGCACCGGCTGGGTCATCGTGCCCAACTTCCGCGCCGATGACATCGCTGCCGGGCAGGATGGCCGCATCTATGCGACCCAGCAAAATGTGGTGCATCGGTTTGAGGCGGCGACGCAAGATTTCCGCGAGATCACCACGTATACCTCGGGGGTGCCGCTGCGCGCGCGCCGCGTCGCGTTTGCGCAAAACGCGCTGTGGGGCGTCACGGCTTCGAACCAGCTTCTCAAGTGTGATGGCACGCAGTGCCAACTGCAATCGATCGGCGCAATCGACGTGTCCTCCGGCCCGGATGGCTCGGTCATGGTGCTCGATGCCAACGGCGCGGCGCAGCGCTACAACCCGGGTACGCGCGGCTTCGTCCCCGCCAATGGCAGCGGCAGTTCGCTCGCGGTGGGACCCCAGGGCCGGCCCTGGCTGGTGACCGGGGCTGGCAGTATCAACTCGTCGGGCTTGTTTGCCACCACCAGCAAGACCGTCAATCAGGCCAATTGCGCGCAGCGCTTCGCCGGTGCGGCGATCCCCGCCATAGCGCAAACCAGCGCCCAATTGAGCGCCGTGAACGACACCCTTACCGTGCGCCAGGGCGCGACCGTCTCGCTGATCGCCAACGACCGTCTCAATGGCGGCGCGCCCGCCACCTCTTCGGTGACGGTGACCTTCACAACGTCGAGCACGCAACTTACTCATGCGAATGGCGGAGTGACGGTCAACGCCAATGCCACCGCAGGCAGCGTACTCAGCGGCAACTACACGGTGTGCGCACTGCCGGCTGCCGCGCCCTGTTCGTCCGCGCGCGTGCAGATCACGGTGGCCGCTGCGGCGACGGCGACTGCCGACACGTCCACCATCAACCCCGGTGCCACCTTCAACCTGCTTGCCAACGACTCGCTCAATGGCGCGGTGCCGACATCCTCACAAGTCACAGTGACCTTCACCACAAACAGCGCGCGCT
>JANLTL010000259.1:0-12816 GCA_031362905.1 Burkholderiales bacterium
CGACCGCAATCCCGACGGCACGATTCACCAGAAAGCGTTCGCGGGGCAAACGTTCGACCGCACCGTGCACAAAGGCGATCTGACCGGCATCGAGATCATCAATCGCCTTTCCGAACAGGTGTGGGCGCGCGGCATAGACCGTCTCGAAGAGCATCGCGCCATCGAGTTGATCAAATCGGCTGACGCCGGTGACGGAAATGAGTCCCTCGCCGGCGTGCTGATGATCGACATGCGCGACGGTGAATTCGTGTTCGTGCAGGCCAAGGCGGTGCTGCTGGCCACCGGTGGCGGGCCGACCATGTACAAGTACCACACGCCCTCGGGCGACAAGAGTTGTGACGGCATGGCCATGGCGCTGCGCGCCGGGCTGCCGCTGCGCGACATGGAGATGGTGCAATTCCATCCCACCGGCGTGCTCGCCGGTGCCGGCACGCGCATCACCGGCACCATCATCGAGGAGGGGCTGCGCGGCTCCGGCGGTTATCTGTTCGGCGGCGATCAGCAGCGCTTCATGCACAAGTACGACGCGCGCAACGAGCGCGCCACGCGCGACATCGTCTCGCGTGCGATGTACACCGAAATGCGCAACGGCAACACCACGCCCAACGGCGGCCTTTACATCTCGATGGGCCATCTGGGGCCGGAGAAGGTGGCCAAACAATTCAAGGGCATGGTCGAGCGCTGCGCCGACTGCGGCTTTGATCTGGCCGGCGGCCTGGTTGAAGTGGTGCCGACGGCGCATTACATGATGGGCGGCGTGCAGTTCAGGGCCGATTGCTCGACGGCGCTCAGCGGATTGTTCGCTGCGGGGGAAGACACCGGCGGCGTGCATGGGGCAAATCGTCTCGGCGGCAACGGCGTCGCCAACTCGACTGTGTTTGGCGGCATTGCCGGTGATGCGATGGCGCACTATCTGAAAAGCGGGAACGCGCCGTCTGTCACGCTGCGCGCGCCTGACGAAGCCGCCATCGCGCGCGCCATCGCCGCGGCCGAAGCGCCGTTTGCGCTGCCGGCCGCGAGCCTGGAGGTGATCCGCGAAACTCTCTACGAATGCATGTGGAACGATGCCGGCATCCTGCGCACCGCTGCGGGCCTGCAACGCGCGCGCGTGCAGCTTGCGCAACTCGACGAACAACTCGACGCCACCGGGGTTGCTGATGATGACCGCGCCTTCAACCTCACCTGGCACGACTGGCTCAATCTCAAAAACCTGGTGCAGATCAGCGGCGTCATCGTCGACGCGGCGATTGCGCGTGAGGACTCGCGCGGCGCCCACTTTCGCGAAGACTTTCCCGAGACCGGCGATCTGCCCACCTCTACCTATACGGTGGTGCGAAAACATGCGGAGTCGGTGACACTGACACGTGAGCCGGTACAGTTCACGCGCGTGAAACCGGGCGCCAGTCTTCTTGATCCGACGGTCTGATTTTTTTGGAGTCCCCATGAGCAAACAACGCGGCGCAGATGCGCTCGTGCAGAGCCTGCGACATGCCGGCGTCAATCGTGTCTTCACTTTGTCGGGCAATCACATCATGCCCTTGTTCGATGCCTTGTTTGAGAGCGGGATCGAACTGTTTCACACAAGACACGAAGCCGCCTGCGTCCACATGGCCGACGCCCATGCGCGTCTCACGGGCACACCCGGCGTCGCGCTGGTTACTGGCGGGCCGGGCCATGCCAACGCCGTCTCGGCGCTCTACACCGCGCAGATGAGCGAAGCACCCGTGGTGCTGCTCTCGGGCCATGCCCCCAACGGGCAATTGGGCCAGGGATCATTTCAGGAAATGCTGCAAGCTGATATGGCCGCGCCGGTTACCAAGGCCTCGTGGGTCGCCGCGAGCGCGGCGGCGCTCGCCAGCGACATGACGCGCGCCATGCAGATTGCCCAGTGCGGGCGGCCTGGCCCGGTACATTTGTCACTGCCGACCGATGCGCTCGAGGACACGCTCGACATCTCCTTGAACCCGACACAGGGGAATTCATCTGAAACCCTTGCGGCACAGGGCGGGCAGGCCGGTGCTGCCATGGCGTCCACAGCCTTGAGCCACGATGACGCCGCGCGCATCACTGCCTGGCTAGCGACCGGCACGCGGCCAGTCGTGCTCACCGGCCCGATGACCCTCACGTGGGCGGGGCGCGCCAAACTCAAAACGCTGGAAGATGCGCTCGGCATTCCGGTAGTGGGCATGGAGAGTCCGCGTGGCGTGAACGACCCGTCGCTGGGTGCCTTCGCGCAGATGCTGGCCAAGGCTGACCGGGTATTGCTGCTGGGCAAGAAGGTCGATTTCACGCTCAAACTGGGCAAGGCGTTTGCGGCCGACTGCACGTTCATGCAGGTCGACGCAGAAGACGCCGAGATCGCACGCGCACAGCGCGCGCTCGGCACGCGGCTGTCGGCAAGCATCAAGGGGGATGCGTTCACCACATTGATGATGCTTACGCAAGCGGCGCGCGCCGTTCAATCGGGCTGGCGCAGCGAGATGGCGGAGGCCATTCGCTATCGCCCTGCGGCGTGGGATGGTGCGCGTTCGGCGCTTGCAGGCCGGCTGCATCCGGTTGCAGTGTGCCGTCCGCTACAAGCCGTGCTGGATCGTCACGCTGACGCCGTACTGGTCTCCGACGGCGGTGAGTTCGGGCAATGGGCGCAGGCCTGCGTCGCGGCGCCGCACCGCGTCATCAACGGCCCTGCCGGGGCGATTGGTGCGGCCTTGCCGTTTGCGCTGGGCGCACGCGTGGCGCTGGGCAAGGCATCCGCCGCACCCGTGATCGCCTTCATGGGTGATGGCACCTTTGGTTTTCACAGCGCCGAGTTCGATACCGCAGTGCGCTATGACCTGCCGCTTGTATTGATCGTTGGCAACGACGCGCGCTGGAACGCCGAGTATCAGATTCAGTTGAAGGCTTACGGCAAGGAGCGCTTGCATAGCTGCGAGTTGCTGCCTGCGCGCTATGACCAGGTGGCGGTGGCGTTTGGCGGACATGGCGAGTTTGTCACTGAAGCTGCGCAGTTGCTGCCCACGGTGGAGCGCGCCATCGCGTCGGGCAAGCCGGCCTGTGTCAACGTCATGATGGAAGGTGTGCCAGCACCAACGGTAACGCGATAACGACGCCGGGTTTTGCGACAATCAGTCTTGCCGCGCATGATGGATGCGCCTCTTTGACACCCCTTTGACAAGCGAGGAGAAAGCTGTGACCACTGGTGAAATGCTGATCGAAGTTGAACGCGTGCTGGTGCCCTACCTGGTCGACATCGGCTGGAAACTGCTCGGCGCCATCATCCTGTGGATCATCGGCGGCTGGGCCATCGGCCTCATCACCCGAATCTCGCGCGATGGCATGACCCTGCGCAAGGTCGATCCGACGCTGATCACCTACGGCGACGCGTCGATCAAGGTGGTGTTGCGCATCGTGCTGGTACTGGCGATCCTGTCGATTTTCGGCATCCAGACCACTTCGTTTGCAGCCCTGATGGCAGCGGCCGGCATTGCCATCGGCGCGGCCTGGTCGGGCCTGCTGTCCAATTTCGCAGCAGGGGCCTTCCTGATCGTGCTGCGTCCCTTCAAGGTGGGCGACATGATCACCGCCGGCGGCGTCACCGGCGATGTACGTGAGATCGGCCTGTTTGTCACCACCATTGATACCGTCGACAACCTGCGTGTAATGGTCGGCAATGGCAAGATCCTCGCCGACAACGTCGTCAACTACACGCACAACCCGTATCGCCGCTGCGACCTCAAGTGCCAGATCGCCAATGGCGTTGACCCGCGCGATGCCATGGCGCGCCTCGCCGAGCGCGTCGCCAAGGTGGCCAACGTGGTCGCCAGCCCGGCGCCGCAGATCGAGATCATCGAGTTCAACGCGGCCGGCACGCTGATCGGCGTGCGCCCGTTTTGCAACAACAACGATTACTGGCAGGTGTTCTTCGACACCAACAAAGCCATTGCCGAGGTCGGCGGTGCGGCAGGCTGGCCGGTGCCGGCGCCGCACCAGGTGATGCATACCAGATCAGCTTGATCGCGACGGCTTCGACGCAGGATCAGACCCTTGCTGCGAGTGAAGGCGTGAAGCGAGCTGGCGCCGCATCTCGATAACCAACTCAACACTGGCACTGCATGACTGAAGTCCTGATTGCCGGTGCCGGCCCGGTCGGACTGACCCTGGCGCTGCGCTTCGCGCGCCACGGCATATTCGCGACCGTGCTCGAAGCGCTCGACGCGCCCGAGCATGACCTGCGCGCCTCGACCTTTCATCCACCCACGCTGGACCTGCTCGACGAAGACGGCATCACGCCACAGTTGATCGCAAACGGCCTCATCGCGCCAACCTGGCAGGTACGCATGCATGCGACAGGCGAGGCCGCCGAATTTGACTTGTCGATCTTGCGTGGCCACACGCGTCACCCCTACCGGGTGCAGTGCGAGCAATCGAAGCTGGTCGGTTTCCTGCTCGCGCGCCTCGCGAGCGCACATCCCGAAGTGCAGGTGCGCTTTGGCCATCGCGTCACTGCGCTTGAAACCGGCGCCGACGGTGTGACGATGGTGTGCGACACCGGTGCCGGCGAGCAACGCTTGACCGCACGCTATGCGGTGGGCTGCGATGGCGCGCGCAGCGCCGTGCGCAAGCACCTGGGCCTCGGTTTCGAGGGCGAGACGTTTCCGGAGAACGTGATTCTCGCGGCCACCGATTTTCCGTTTCACGATCATCTGCCGGGCCTCTCGCATATCAATTATTGCTGGAAGGAAGACGGCACCTTCAGCCTGCTGCGCCTGCCCGGACTCTGGCGCGTCAGCTTGTATCCCGATGCAGACGAAAGCGTGGACGCCGCCCTCGACGATGCCTCCATCGAGCGCAAGCTGCAGCAGATTTGCCCCAACCCCGCCGGCTATCGCCTGCTGGCCAAGCGCAATTACCGCATCCATCAACGCGTGGTGGCGCGCTACCGGGTGGGCCGCGTCATGCTGGCCGGCGATGCGGCGCACATCAACAGCCCGTCGGGCGGCATGGGCATGAATGGCGGCATTCACGATGCCTTCAATCTCGCGGACAAGCTTGCCCTCACGCTGGCATCCGACCCTGCAGCGCCCGATGAGTCACCTCTGGACCACTACGAGCGCCAGCGCCGCCCGGTGGCGCTCGAACATGTGCTGGCACAATCGGGGCGCAACCGCGCGCGCATGCAAGAGCGTGACCCGGCGCTGCGGCGTGCGGCGCTGGCCGAACTGCAGAGCATTGCCCGTGATCCTGAACGTGCGTTAAAACACCTTCTCAACACATCCATGATTACTGGCCTGAAACAGGCGGAGGCAAGCCCGTGAGTCTGAAAACACGTTTGCAGGCGCCCCGCCTGTTGCTCGCCCCCGGCATTTACGATGCGCTTTCGGCACACGTCGCCGCACGGGCCGGGTTTGAAGCGCTCTATCTTTCGGGCGCGTCGATTGCGTACACGCGCCTGGGCACTTCCGACATCGGCCTGACCACCTTCACCGAGGTGTGCGACACCATGGCGGCGATTCGCGAACGGGTTGATCTGCCGGTCATCATTGATGCCGATACCGGCTTTGGCAATGCGCTCAACGCCCAGCGCACGGTGCGCGGCTTCGAGCGCGCCGGCGCGTCGATGATCCAGATTGAAGACCAGACCTTTCCGAAGCGCTGCGGCCATCTGATCGGCAAGGCGGTGGTGCCGGTTGCCGAGATGGTTGGCAAGTTGAAGGCGGCGCTGGATGCGCGTGCGTCGAGCGACACGCTGATCCTGGCGCGTACCGATGCGGTCGCGGTCGAGGGATTCAATGCCGCCATCGAGCGTGCGGAGCGCTATCTTGAAGCCGGCGTCGATGCGCTGTTCATCGAAGCACTCAAATCCGAAGAGCAAATGCGCCTGGTCAATACGCGCTTCGCCGGCCGCACGCCGCTGCTCGCCAACATGGTCGAAGGCGGGCAGACGCCGGTCAAGAGCGCGGCCGACCTGGAGGCACTCGGCTACCGCATCGCCATCTTCCCCGGTGGGACCGTGCGCGCAGTAGCGCATACGCTTGAGCGCTATTACGGCAGCCTCAAGCAGCACGGCAGCACCCGGCCCTTCGCCGCGGAGATGCTCGATTTCGACGGCCTCAACTCACTGATCGGCACGCCTGAACTGCTTGCGCATGGCAAGCAGTACGAAGGCTGATCCGCTGGTGACGAACCCGACAACGACGGCCCCGGCAGCCACGCCAATGCCCGAATACGGACGGGTGATCGGCATCACCACGCCACAGGCCAATACCACGGTCGAGCCGGAGATGCAGATTCTGCTTGACGGCACCGTGCTTACCGCGCGCCTCACCAGCACCATCGCCGATTCACGCCAGCGCCTGCTCGACTATTTCGAGCGCTTGCCCGCCACGCTCAGCCAATTCGATGTGGCGCCTCTTGCTGCGGCGGGCTTTGCGTGCACCGGGTCGTGTTATCTGGTGGGACAAGAGGAGGAGGAGCGCCTGCTCGGCATGGCCAGCGCGCGTGCGCGCGTGCCGGCCATCTCGTCGGCCGGTGCGATTCGCGCTGCGTTGGCCGAGTTGGGTGTCAAACGAATTGCGCTGCTCTCGCCGTACCCCAAGTGGCTATCGGAGGCGGGTCAACAATATTGGCGCAACGCGGGGTTTACGCTCACCAGCGTCGCCGGACTGCCGGCTGATTTGCTCGACACGCGCGGCATTTACCAGCTCACCACCGCGCGCGTGCTTGACGTGTTTGCCGGGCTCGACCTTGCAGGGGCGGATGCCGTGCTGATGAGCGGGACCGGCATGCCGACGCTACGCGCGATCGCCCAGCTATCGGCCCGGCATCCTCGATTGCCCTTGCTGTCATCCAATTTGTGCCTCGCGTGGGCGCTCGACAAGTCAGCCGGTGGTGACACTGCATTGGCACCGTGGTTGGCACCGGAAGCAGCCTGGCGCAAGCGGCTGGGCGCACGGCAATTGACCTGAGCGCATGATCGAAACGCCCATCCTGATCGCCGGCGGCGGCCCAGTTGGCCTGACGCTCGCGGGTGAACTGGGCTGGCGCGGCACGTCCTGCACCCTGGTCGAAGAGCGCACCGGGCCCACGCAGCACCCCAAGGCAACCTTGCTCGGCGCGCGCTCGATGGAGTATTTCCGCCGCTGGGGCATCACCGACGACATCTTCCGGGCCGCGCTGCCGCCAGAGGTCAATTACTTCATCACCTTCTCGACGCGCCTCGCCGGGCACGAGCTGTACCGCGTCACCTCGCCATCGATTCGCGACACCATCGAGCGTCCGCCTGCGGTGATGGCCAAATACCGCGAACTGCAATGGAGCCCGTACTACAAGACACAGATCGGCCAGCAAGCGCTCGAGCCGGTACTGTGGAAATTCGCCGCTGATCATGCCGGCGTGTCGCTCAAACACGGCTGGCGCTTTGAGTCCTTCACCGAACATGCGACGCATGTCGAGAGCCGCATCGTGGAGATAGCAAGTGGCCGCGCCGAGATCGTGCGCTCGCGCTATCTGGTGGCCTGTGATGGCGGCACCAGTGCAATCCGCAGGACGCTTGGCATCCGCATGAACGGGCGCGGACGCATGCGCGCCAACGTCAGTTTCTATTTCCGCTCGGCGGAGTTCCTATCGATCCACGGCAAGGGCCTGGGCAATTTGTATTTCGTGATGGCGCCGGACAGCTTTGGTGTTTTCACCGCGATCAACGGCAGCGACTTCTGGAATTTTCAATACTATTTTCTGGACCCGGCCAAAGAGACCGCGCATCTCGACGCACGCGAAGTGCTCACGCGCGCGGTGGGCAAACCCTTCAAGTTTGAATTGCTTGGCACCCAGCATTGGCATCACCATCAGTCGGTGGCGCGGCAGTGGCGCGGCGCGGGCTTAAGCGAAGCAGCAGGCGGCCGCGTCTTCCTCGCCGGCGACGCCGCCCATTTGTTTGTGCCCACTGGCGGCGTCGGCATGAACACCGGCATTGGCGATGCGATCGACCTGGCATGGAAGCTGGACGCGGTCGAGCAAGGCTGGGGCGGCTCAAAGCTGCTCGCCAGTTACGAAGAGGAGCGCAATCCAATTGCCGTACGCAACAGCGTGATCTCGGCCAACAACTCCGACAAGATCGACATGGTGATGGACGAGACGCCCGCCAACCTGGAAGACGCGTCACCGCAAGGGGAAGCCGCGCGCGCCCGGCTCACGCGCAAGATCAAGTGGATGGCACGTCAGTTCAATTCGGCCGGCACACACCTGGGCTACCGCTATGTTGATTCGCCAGTCATTGTGCCCGACGGCACGCCCGAACCGCCCGATGACTTCATGCAGGTGGTGCCCTCGACCTGGCCCGGTTCGCGCGCGCCGCATGCCTGGCGCGGTGACGACCACAGTGTGCGTGGCCAGAGCACGCTCGACTGGTTTGGGCGCGGCTACGTGCTGCTGCGCGCCGCACAGCCGCCTGAGCAAACTCAACCTTCGCATAGCCCCACCCCGCTCACCCTTGCGCTGCAAGGCTTGCAGGCCGCATGCCGTGAAGAATGGCTACCACCAAAGCTTGCCGACTTGTACCAATCGGCATTGGTGCTGGTGCGGCCGGATGGTCATGTATGCTGGCGGGCCGGCGGGTTTGCGGCAACTGCGCAAGCGATGGATGCAATGACGGCGGACGCGAAAGTGGTGGCGGCCACCGTTACCGGACACTCGTAACTTCTGACCAAGGATAGTGCCATGTTGAAACGCCGCACACTGTTGCGCAGCGCAGCCGCGCTTGGCGCTGCCGCCCTCGCCAGTGGATTGGCAGTAAACGCACGAGCGCAAGCCTGGCCCGCGCGCGCCATTCGCATCGTGGTCCCGTTTGCGCCCGGCGGCTCGACCGATATCCTCGCGCGCTTCTTGGCGCAGCGCTTGCAGGACGCGATGAAGGCGTCGTTCGTGGTCGAGAACCGCCCCGGCGCCGGCGGTACCGTGGGGGCCGACGCTGCCGCGAAAGCGGCGCCCGATGGCTACACGCTCTTCATGTCGAACAACGCCTCGATTTCACTTGGGCCGCAGATCAACACCGTGACCTACAAGCCGATGGATGATTTCGCGCATCTGGTGTTGCTCGGCATGCTGCCCAACCTGCTGATCGTGCGCACCGATCATCCGGCCAAGACCTTTCAGGATTTCATCGCGATGGCACGCGCCAAACCGGGGGTGCTCAATTACTCCTCTGCGGGCGTCGGCTCTGCGGGCTTTTTAAGTGGCGAATTGCTGAAGCAGCGCGCCAACATCGACATGGTGCACATTCCCTACAAAGGCACCGGCCCGGCCACCGCCGACATGATCGCGGGGCAGCTCGACGCAGTGCTCGATGGCCCGGTCGCGGCCGGCCCCTATATTCGCGGCGGGCGGGCGCGCGCGCTGGCGGTGGCGAGCAGCGTGCGCCTCAAGACTTATCCCGACGTGCCGACGATGGATGAAGTGGTACCCGGCACCGGCGGCGAAGCCTGGTTCGGCATCTCGACCCAGGCGGGCGTGCCCAAAGACATTTTGGAGCGCATGCAGGCCGAGTTGTCGAAGGTGCTGGTGCAACCCGAGTTTCAGATCAAACTCGGCGAGCTCGGCCTCACCCCGCGTTTCATGGCGGGGGCCGAGTACACGAGCTTCATTGCCAACGAGATTCGCCGCTGGGGGCCGGTGATCCGTGCCGCCGGTGTGAAGGGCGGCTGATGCGCGCGCACAAAGCCGGCAAGGGCCTCAGCCCTGCTGCAGCGGCGCCACTGCTCGTGCCCGGCGCGTTGAGCGCGAGTGCGAAGAACGCTGCAGAAGAAGATGCCGCGAAGAAGGGCGCATCGAGCCCCGCCTGGAACCAGTGGCAGACCCATGCCGATGCATTGCATGGCGCCGCCGCCTTGCGTGCCACGCGCCCCGCCAGTGAAGCGGCGCACAACGCCGCGCGCCTGATCCTGCTCGACACCATCGGCTGCATGCTGGCCGGACGTGAAGCGCCCGAGGTGATGGTGTTTGAAGAGAATTACTCCGCGCTTGAATCCGGCCCTTTCACGTTTCCCGGCGGCCGACGCCTGTCGCTGATCGCGGCCGCACAGGTGGGCGCGATGGCCGCTACCTGGGATGAAGCCTGCGAAGGCCACGCCTATGCGCATGGTCGTCCCGGCGTGGCCGCCGCCGCCGCGCTGCTGCCGCTGGCGGTGGCCAACGAGCGCGGCCTCGATGCCACCATCGACGCGCTGGCGCTGGCCTATGAGGTCGGCGCGCGCGCCGGCGGCTGGCTGCGCATCAAGCCGGGCATGCATGTGGACGGCGTCTGGCCCGCCCTCGGCGTCGCCGCGGGCGTGGCGCGCCTGATCGGTCTCGATGCGCACGGCATCGCGCGCGCCATCGACATCGCTGCGTGCCAGTTGCCATCGAGCATTTATCTGCCGGTGGCGCAGGGCAAAACTGCGCGCAACACCTATCTCGCACACAGCGCGTCGCTCGGCATGCAGGCGGCGTTTTCGGCGCAGGCGGCCATCAGTGCCCCCGATGATGCACTCGCCTACTACGCGGCCAATTTCTCCGCCGCCTCACCCGCGACCATGCCGGCGCCGCATGAAGACCTGATTCTCGACGCCTACATCAAGCCCTACGCAGCAGTGCGTCACGTGCACTACGGCGCCGAGATGGCCAAGAGCGCGCGCGAGGAACTCGGTGGCGGCGGCGCAGACGCCGGCACGCCGACCGCCGCGTCACTTGCCGCCACGCCGGTGTCCACCGCCGGCATCACCAGGATCGAACTGGCCACCTATCCCGAAGCCACCGTTTACTGCGGCAATCGCGCGCCGCAGACGGCGATCCAGGCGCAGTTCTCGCTCTCGTTCGGCATTGCCGCGATGTTGCGCTTTGGCGTTCTCGACTCCTCCGTCTACCGCCGCGAAAAGTTCGAAGACCCCGAACTGCGCCGTCTCGAAGCCCTCGTCGACATCACAATCGACCGTGCGCTTGAGGCTCAGGGCAAACGCGGCGGCTCGCTGCTGATCTCGAACGGCTACAAGGACATCGAGCGCGACGTGCGCACGATTCCCGGTGACGCGGCGATGCCGCTGCCGGCCGAGGAAGTCGCAGCCAAGTTCATGCGCTACGCGCGCGCACGCGTGCCGCACGAGAAGGCCTTCGTGTTTGCCAACGCCACGCTGGCAAGTGAAGTCGATGTGAAGATGCGGGCGTTGTGGGATCTTCTGTTCTGAAGTCTCAATTGCCGGCCAGCATCAGGTGGGCACCGGCGGAAACGCGCAGGGCATCGCTGCGGCCTTCGAAGTAGCGGCGGTTGATGTCCTGCGGGCCGAGATTGCGGGTGAGGGTGAATCCTGCCGATTGCAACTCGGCTGCCAGGTCTTCGGGCTGATACCAGTTGATGAATGGCTCGCCGATGGCCGCCACGCGGCTTGCCAACTGCACCCGGGCGCGGCGCTCATCCGGGGGCAGGGCGGCATCGGGCAGGCCGTAATCGAGCACCAGACGGCTACCGCGCGCCCAGCGCGCGACGCTGCGAAACGTCTGCATTGCCGCAGCTCGCGACAAGTACATGACGACGCCCAGCAATGATGCAAATGCCGGCCGGTCTGCCGCGAAGCCCGCGCGCGCGAGGCCCTGCGCCAGGGTCTCGCGCTCAAAGTCGACCGGGGCGAATTCAAGTCCGTCCGGTGGGCGGATGCCTGCTCCGGCCAGCTGCGCCCGCTTCCAGGCCTGCGTGGCCGGATGATCCACCTCGAATACGCGCAGCCTGCTGGCGAAGGGGTTGCGGCAGGCGAAGGTATCCAGCCCCGCACCCAACACCACGTACTGGCCGACGCCGGCAGCGACCGCATCGGCCAGCATGTCTTCGGCGTAGCGCGAGCGCGCGACCACGTAGGCGCGCAGGCTGTGTTGCGAGCGCGTGGCCGGCACATCCGCGCGCAACGCAGCAGCGGCCTGCGACCCGAGGATGCCGAGTGCCAGCGGATCGGTCAGCACCAGCGGGTTGTCGTAAAGCTGGTGCGCGGCACGGTGCATCGCCGCGCCCAGTGCAGTGCGGCTGGGTGTGCCGGTCTGCAGGGCACTGGCGGCCACGGTGCCCTGGTGTTGGGTGCCGGGGGCGGTGTCTTGCGCGCCAGAGAGGCCGGGCGCAAGCAACAGCGTTGACTGCGCCGCCAAACGCAGAAAATCGCGCCGCCGGCTTTGGCGGTAATCTTGCATGTCTGCTCTCGACAAATTGATGCTCATGATCCGACTCATCTTACCCGCGCCCGCTGTGATGGCCGCGCTCGCTGCGGCGCTAGCGCCATTGCTGGTGGCCGGCAGTGCGCTGGCCCAAACCCAGCAAAGCGCAGGCTATCCGGCGCGGCAGATTCGCATCGTTGTCCCTTTCCCCGCAGGCGGCGCAACCGACATCGCCGCACGAGTCATCGCCGACAAGATGAGCGCGAACTGGAAGCAGCCGGTGGTCATCGAAAACCGCGCCGGTGCCGGTGGCAATGTCGGCTCCGACGTGGTGGCCAAATCTGCGCCCGACGGCTACACCCTGATCATGGGCGTGACCGGCTCGCACGCCATCAACATCTCGCTGTATTCGAAGATGCCCTACGACCCGGTAAAGGATTTCGAACCCATCACCCAAGTGGCGGTGGTGCCCAATGTGGTGGTCGTGCATCCGTCGGTGCCGGCCAAGACCCTGCAGGAGTTCATTGCACTGGCAAAAAAGCAGCCCGGCAAATTCGACTACGCCTCGCTCGGCAGCGGCACTGCCGCGCATCTGGGCATGGAGATGCTCAAGACCGCAGCGGGCATATACATGGTGCACATTCCCTATCG
>JANLTL010000263.1:0-9488 GCA_031362905.1 Burkholderiales bacterium
CACGCTGGCAGGTTACGGACAGGAGGGTGACTACTTTCGCCTGTACGAGATCAACCCCAAGGTAATCGACATTGCGACCACCTATTTTTATTACCTCACCGGCAGCAAGGCAAAAGTCGAGACTGCTCTGGGCGATGCGCGCCTGGTGCTGGAGCGCGAAAAGCCGCAGCAGTTTGACGTGCTCGCAGTCGATGCCTTTTCCAGCGACGCGATTCCCGTGCACCTGATCACGCGCGAGGCCCTGCAGGTATTTCTCAAACACATCAAGCCGGACGGCGCCGTCGCGTTTCATGTGACCAACCGCTACCTGCGCCTGGCGCCCGTGGTCAAGCAACTCGCCGACGAGATCGGTTACGAGGCGATCCTCATCACCGATGACGCCGAGGACGATAAATATCTGTCGCGCACCGATTGGGTGATCGTCACCAAGAATCGTGATTTCATCAACAACGAGGACATCAAGGCCAAACGCGCGGCGATCGAGCCGATTGCCGGCATGCGCACCTGGACCGACGATTTCAACAATCTGTTCCAGATTCTCAAATAGGCCGGCGCGCAGGGCGGGGCGGGTTGCCGGCAGCGTCGCCGTCAAAGCGAGTCATGCCACGTCGGTGCAGCGGGGTGGCAGCGGCAAGCGGCACCCTCCTGGGCGATGCCATCGGCGCCTGCAGAACACGGCAGTCCACGGTGTACACTTTGCAAAACAACAAGAACATGGGAGACACCCCGCGCGCAACACCCGGCGCGCAGGCAGAGACTGGAGGGTAGTCTGATGCGGATATTGCTGGCCGAAGACGATGCAGTACTTGCCGATGGATTGAGCCGCAGCTTGCGGCGCGCCGGATTTGCGGTCGATCATGCGTCCGATGGCGCGGCGACCGACGCCGCCGCGAGTGCGGAAGCATACGACCTGTTGATTCTCGATCTCGGGCTGCCGAAGTTGTCCGGCCTCGAAGTGCTGCGCCGCTTGCGCGCGAGGAGCAGCGGGCCGAATGCACGCATTCCGGTGTTGATCCTGACGGCGGCGGATGCGCTCGAAGACCGCGTCAAGGGCCTTGACCTGGGCGCCGATGACTATATGGCGAAACCGTTTGAGCTTGCCGAGCTTGAAGCGCGCGTGCGCGCCCTCACACGGCGCGGCTTGTGCGGTGCGCCGACCCTGATCAGGAACGGCGCGTTGAGCTATGACATGTCGGGCCGCGTAGCGTATCTGAACGAGCGGGCGCTCGAGCTCTCGGCGCGCGAGATCGGCCTGCTTGAGGTGTTGCTTCAGCGTGCCGGGCGTTTGGTGAGCAAGGATCAACTCGCGCAGCACCTGTGTGAATGGGGCGATGAACTGTCAAGCAATGCCATTGAGGTGTACGTGCACCGGCTGCGCAAGAAAATTGAACCGGGGGCGTCGATTTCGACCGTGCGCGGCTTGGGCTATTGTCTGGAGAAGGCGCCTGCCGGACTCACGGCTTGAGCTTGCTGCGTCCATGTGCGCACGCCTGCAGACTGTTCCTGTTCGTGGCATCCGATCTGCACCACCTCTGCGCGAGCGTGCGCGCGTGCGATGTGGTCGCCGCGGCCCTTCGGCACCATTGCATCGCGCTCGCTGCCGGCCAATTTGATGGCACCTGACTCTCCCACTCATCTGGCGCGACCTGCGACCGCGTTGCGCGGTGCCGGCCTCGACAAGACTGCTTCACCGGCGGTACCAGCGGCAACAGCGGCACCGGCGGGTGATGGCCTGCGCCGCCGCTGGCACCGCCTCACCGGATTCATGTCGGACGGCGCGCAACCCAACAATTCGCTGTTCGGCGAAATTCTCGACTGGCTTTGGGTGCCGATGATGGTGCTGATGCCGGTGTCTATCCTGCTCACGTTTGCAGCGGCCAAAGAGCTCTCACACGCGCCATTTGATCGCGCGCTGTCTGATAGCGCGGGGGTGCTTGCTGAGCAGGTCAAGCTGCGCGGCGGGCGCGTGGTGGCCGATTTGCCATTGGCTGCGCGTGATCTGCTGCGCGCTGACGAAACCGACTCGGTCTACTTTCAGGTCACCGGGCAGCGCGGTGAATATGTCGCCGGTGACCGTGACCTGCCGCTGCCGGCCGATGACGAAGTACCTGTGCCGGGTGTGATCAAGTTTCGCAACGAAGAAATGCGCGGCGCCGAAGTGCGCATTGCGTACACCTGGGTGGAGTTGCCGCGCGCCGGTGGTGCTGTCCTTGCACCGGCGTCCCCGAAGGCGAACGCGCCCTTCAACACCACCACAAACACGACAGCAAACACCGCAGCCGCCACAGCGCGCGGCGTGGACAATATGCCGCGTTTGCCGTTGGTACAGATCGCAGAGACGCTGGACAAGCGTGCCCAGCTCGCTGACGAAATAGTCAAGGGCGTGATCCTGCCGCAGTTCATCATTCTGCCGTTCGCGGCGGTGCTGATCTGGTTTGGTCTGGCACGCGGCCTGCATCCGCTCTCCAGTCTGGTAGAGCGCATTCACCGCCGCCGCCCCGGAGACCTTAGTCCGATCCCGCGTGGCACGGTGCCGGTCGAAGTCGAACCGCTGATCGATTCGATCAACGATCTCATGCGCCAGCTTGATGGCAGCCTCAAGGGTCAGCAGCGTTTCATCGCCAACGCCGCGCACCAGTTGCGCACGCCGCTGGCCGGGATCCAGATGCAGGCAGAGCTGGCGCGGCGCCAAGCGGCGTCGGGGCGCGAAGCGGCGGAGTTGGGGCAAAGTCTCGCGCAGATGGCGGTGGCGACGCGCCGCCTCGGACGGATGGTCAACCAACTGCTTGCGCTGACGCGCGCAGAAAACGAGCTGGAGGCAGGCGCTGCCGCATCGCGCCTGACGCGCCTCGACCTCGTTGCACTGGCACGCGAACGCGTGCAGCACTGGGTGCCTGCTGCACTCGACAAGCAGATTGACTTGGGGTTCGATGCTGGTAGCGACGGTGCTGCAATGGCGTTCTTGTGGATCGACGGCAACGCCATGTTGTTGGGTGAACTCATCAACAACCTGCTTGAAAACGCAATTCACTACACACGCAGCGGCGGTACCGTTACGTTGCGCCTGAGTGCGGGGGCGAAGGCGGTACTCGAGGTCGAAGACAACGGCATTGGCATTGCGCCCGATGAGCGAGAACTTGTATTTGAGCGCTTCTACCGCGTCCTTGGCGGCCATGCGGGCGGTGACTCTGCCGAGGGCTCGGGTCTCGGTCTTGCCATCGTGCGCGAGATCGCGGGGCTACATCATGCGCGGGTGCATATTTGTGAGGGCGCGCTGGGCCGTGGCACGGTGTTTACCGTCGAGTTTGCGCTCGCAGAAGCGGTAAACTGAATTCATTGAACCGGGCTTTGGTGCGGCGGCGCAACGCCGGCCTAGCCTCATCCGGGAGTGCAGTATCGGGTACCGCGCTACTCTCGGCGAGACCCCAGGAGATTTTGCGTACCGTGGCGTTTTCGATATTCAGCAAGAAGGGCAGTGAGCCGCCGAAGCCGTCCAAGGCAGAGTCGGCCAAGCCGGACGCAGCGCCCAAGCCGGGCAGCAAATCGCCTGTGGCCGGCCGCAGCGCACCACCCCAGCCGAAGCCTGCCGCGCTCGCGCCAGCAGCGATGTCAAGCAAGATCAACGAAATCGAAGCAGAGATGGACGAGCTCGATTTCACTGCCTTGACCGCACAGCCAGTCGTACCTCGCCCGCAGCCGCCCTCCAGTCTCCCCGACACTGTGATCGCGTCGCCCGGAGATGCGCCGGTGCGGAGTGCTGCCGTACCCGCAGCGGCCCAAAGGCCTGCAAGTGCAGCTGCTGCCATCCCCGATACAGCCACCGCGCCGACAGCGGGCGCAGCGCCGGTGGCGAAATCGTCCAGGCTTGTCATTGAGCACGGCTTCAATCCGGCTCTCAAACCAGTGGTGGGTGCAGCGCCCAAGCCGCAAGCGCAACCTGTCGCGGCATCTCCACCCGCCGCCCCCAGACCGGCCGCACCGGTGCATGCCACAGAGCAGGTACCCGCCGCCCCTGCGCGGGCCAAGTCAGCGGCGCCTGTCGCGCCGCCAGCAAAGCCTGCGGTCGCGACAACGCGGGCAGCCGTGGGGCCAAGCCCCGCCGCTCCAACCACTGCCGTCGCTCCGCCCAAAACGCCAGCCACCGGCAACAGTCCCGCAGCCCATGCGAGCGCTTCCCTCAGTTCGCTGGGCGTCAGTTCGGTCATGATGCGTGACCTTGCGCTCAATCCGTTTGAGTCGGCGCCGGTGCTCGAGCAGGCGGCGCTGCTCTACGCCGAAGGCAAGGCAGCCGACGCGCGCCGCGCGCTCGAGGCAGCGCTCAAGGCGGGCAACATGCCGCAGGCGGCGGCGCATCAGGCGTGGCTGCTGCTGTTTGATCTGCTTGAAAATTTGGGTGACGCAGAGAGCTTTGAGGCGGTCGCAATCGATTTTGCGGTCGCGTTCGAGACCTCGCCACCGGCCTTCAGCAATCGCTCCAGTCAGAGCAACCCGATGCTCGATACCGGCGGCGGGCAATACTACGCGCTCAACGGCGCGCTCGATGCCGCTATCGCCTTGCAACTCGAGCGTCTTGCCGAGATTGCATTGCACAGCAAGATCATGCGCATCGAGTTTGGCAAGATCAAATCGGTCGCCGCACCTGGCTGCATGCTGCTGCTGGAGCAGTTGCGCGCGTTCAAGAAAGCCGGGATCGACTTGGTGTTTTCCAGTATTGACCATCTGGCACAGTTGCTCAGTGCTGCGGTGGAAACCGGCCGGCGCACCGACCCTCAAGTGTTCTGGCTGCTTCTGCTGGAGCTGCAACAGTTTCGGGGGCAGCAGGAGGTGTTTGAAGAAACTGCGCTCAACTACTGCATCACCTACGAAGTGTCGCCGCCACAATGGGTGGCGCCGGCGCAACGGGTGGCGCCGGCGCACCTAGCCAAGAGCAGTGCCGCGACGGCCGGTGCCGCATCCGCATCAACACCTGCGGGCGCGCCGCTGCCGCAGGATGCCTACTATCTCAAGGGTACGCTGCAAAGCGGGGCTGATCCGCGTTTTGCGGCGATCACCAGCTACGCTGCGAGCCGCCGGCTGGTGGTGATCGACATGTTCGACTTGCGCCGCATGGAGCCGGCCGCGGCGAGCGAGTTCATCAACGTGCTCTCGGCGCTCTACGTACAAAACAAGGAACTGGAATTGCGCAACCCCAGTCCATTGATCGCCACGCTGCTCATTTCGATGGGGTTCACCGAGCAGGCGCGCTTTACCCAGCGCGCGGTGTGAAGCACGCATTCCTTTGGCGCGGCGCGCGTGATGGCGGGCCATTGGCGCTGCGCACCGGCATCGTCGCGCTGCGCTTCGAGCTTGAATCGCACTGCGCCGCACCCATCTGAGAAAATCGCGCACGCCCGATCCCGCGCACTCATCAGGAAAGCTTATGGAACAGTATCACGGCACCACCATCGTTTCGGCGCGGCGCGGCACCTCGGTGGCGCTCGGTGGCGACGGCCAGGTCACACTCGGCCAGATCATCATCAAGTCCTCGGCGCGCAAGGTGCGCCGCCTGTATCACGACAAGATTTTGGCCGGCTTTGCTGGCGGCACGGCTGACGCGTTCACACTTTTTGAGCGGTTTGAGTCGAAGCTCGAAAAACACCAGGGCAACCTGATGCGCTCGGCCGTCGAACTGGCCAAGGACTGGCGCACCGACCGCATCCTGCGCCGCCTCGAAGCCATGCTCGCGGTGGCTGATCGTGAACACTCGATCATCATCACCGGCAATGGCGACGTGCTCGAACCCGAAGGCAGCCTGATTGCGATCGGCTCGGGCGGTGCTTATGCGCAAGCTGCCGCGCGGGCCTTGCTCGACAACACCGAGCTCGGTGCGCAGGAGATCGTGAAGAAATCGCTGGAGATCGCCGGCGGCATTTGCATCTACACCAACCAGCACCACTCCATCGAGACGCTTGAGTAAACCCGCATGTCTGCCATGACCCCGCAGGAAATCGTCCACGAGCTGGACAAATACATCGTTGGCCAGGGACGCGCCAAGCGCGCAGTCGCCATCGCACTGCGCAACCGCTGGCGGCGCAGCCAGGTGGCCGAGCCTTTGCGCTCCGAGATCACGCCAAAAAATATTTTGATGATCGGCCCCACCGGTGTCGGCAAAACCGAAATCGCGCGCCGCCTCGCGCGCCTGGCGGACGCGCCTTTCATCAAGGTTGAGGCGACCAAGTTCACAGAGGTGGGTTATGTCGGGCGCGACGTCGATACGATCATCCGTGACCTCGCCGAAATCGCCGTCAAGGAAGCGCGTGAAGCGGCAGTCAGGCGCGTGCGTCTGGCGGCAGATGACGCCGCTGAAGAACGCGTGCTTGATGTGCTGCTGCCGCCCTCGCGCGACATCGGCTTCGAGACCGCCGCGTCGGACACCGACAATGCCACGCGCCAGAAATTCCGCAAAAAATTGCGCGAAGGCGAACTCGACGACAAGGAAATTGAAATCGAAGTCAGCACGCCTGCCGCCCAAATGGAAGTGCTCGCACCACCCGGCATGGAGGAGTTGACGCAGCAGATTCAGGGCATGTTTCAAAACCTCGGACAAGGCCGCAGAAAATCGAAGAAGCTCAAGATCAAGGACGCGCTCAAGCTGCTCGCAGACGAAGAAGCCGGCAAGCTCGTCAACGACGACGAGCTGAAAACGCAGGCGATCAAGAACGTCGAGCAAAACGGTATCGTGTTTCTCGACGAAATCGACAAGATCGCCAGCCGCTCGGAGTCGCAAGGCGCCGATGTGTCACGTCAGGGCGTACAGCGTGATTTGTTGCCGCTGGTCGAGGGCACGACGGTGACCACCAAGTACGGCATGATCAAGACCGACCATGTGCTCTTTATCGGCTCGGGTGCGTTTCATTTCTCCAAGCCGTCGGATCTGATCCCCGAATTGCAGGGGCGCTTCCCGATTCGCGTCGAACTCGATTCGCTGTCGGTCGATGACTTCGAAAAAATCCTGGTATCGACCGATGCCGCGCTCACCAAGCAGTATCAGGCGCTGCTCGCCACCGAAGATGTAAAAGTGGAGTTCGCCCCCGAAGGCATCAGCCGCCTGGCGCAGATCGCCTTTGCCGTGAACGAGAAAACCGAAAACATCGGCGCCCGCCGGCTCTACACCGTGATGGAAAAATTGCTCGAAGACGTGTCGTTTGACGCCGGCAAGCAGAGCGGCCAGACCCTGCATGTCGATGCCGCTTACGTCAATGTGCGGCTTGAAGAATTGTCAAAATCCGAAGACCTCGCGCGCTACGTGCTGTAGGCTTGCGTAAAAACTTGCGTAAAAGCTTGCGTTAGAATCGGTGCCGTGAACTTCTTTCGCCGCTTCAAATTCTTCCTAGCCGTACTCGCCGTTGCCGTCCTGCAAGCGGGTACGCCAGTGCTCGCGTACGCGACGATGGCCAAAGAAGGTGGTCTGACGCAGGAAGTCTGTACGCCTTCCGGCGTCAAGAAGTTTGTGATTGATGCCGACGGCAAGGCGCATGAAGTCGAAGCATCTGCGCCACACGGCGAGCATTGCGCGCTCTGCGCGGCGATGGGCGCGACACCGGTTTCCGATCTGCTTCACCTTCACCAAAGCGCCCGTTCCAGCGGCGCAATCCTCGTTGGCCAGACCTGCTTCCAGACTGGCAACGCCGTTACCACGCCGCCCGCCACCGGGCCGCCTTCACGCTCCTGAATCAACCTTGAAGCGGGTGCCGGCCCGTGGGTGATCTTCTGATTTGATCTCAAGAGATTCCATGATAGCCGCACCCACCAACGGTTTACGAGGCATGCCTTTGTAGACCCGCTCCAGGAGCGGCTATTGGGCCGTCTCTCTTTCAGGAGCAGAACATGCGTTTCCGATTCACCCGTCGCAACAGCGCGCGCGCTGGCCGCGGCAAATTTCGTTTCCATCACTGCCCTGGCGGGCGCCCAGCAGAATCCTCCCGAAGTACAAGTCATCGGAACGCGCAGCGCGCCGCCCGCCATCTCACGCGAAACGCCCGCCGTTACCGAGTCGATCGAGCGCGAGCAGATCACCCAATCGATCAATGCGAGCGATGCCGAAGACGTTCTCAAATACCTGCCGAGCCTGCATGTGCGCAAGCGCTACATCGGCGATTTCGACCACGCCCTGCTCGCCACGCGCACCAACGGCACCGGTGTGAACGCACGTTCGCTGGTCTATGCCGACGGCATTCTGCTCTCCAATCTGCTTGGCAACTCCAACAGTTACACGCCGCGCTGGGGACTGGTGACGCCGGAAGAAATCGCTCGCGTTGATGTGATCTACGGCCCCTATTCGGCTGCCTATGCGGGCAACGCTGTGGGCGGCGTAGTCAACTTTGTGACGCGCATGCCAACGCAATTGGAGACCTATGCGAAGGTGCAGTACGCGACGCAGAACTTCAAGCTCTACGGCACCGACGAGCGCTTTGGCGGCAAGAAATTTACCGCCGGTGTGGGCAATCGTCTGGGCGACGCGTCGTTCTTCATCAACTACGACCGGCTTGACAGCGCGAGCCAGCCGCTGGTGTTCGTCACCAAGAATTTCTCCACCACTGCCGCAGCGGGCGCAGATACGGTGGTCACCGGCGCCGCCGCTAACCAGTCGCCGACAACAGTGGGGCGCTTCATTTTCGGCTCCACCAGTCAGATAAACACGGCGCAGGATCATCTGAAAGCGAAGTTCGCCTACGACTTCACCCCTGCTGCGCGCCTCACCTACACCGCCGGTGTGTGGGACAACGTCTCGGACCGGACGGTCGCAAGCATCGTGCGCGACGCGGCGGGCAACCCCGTCTACTCGGGCAATGTCAATGTTGGCGGCCAGCGCTATACGCTCGCAGCAACCGACTTCGCGCCGGTGCGCGCGACGCAACAGCACTGGATGCACGGCCTGCAATTCAAAACCAACAGCCGGGCTACATGGGATTGGGAAGCGACGCTCTCGACCTACCACTACAACCGCGACCTCTCGCGCCAGCCGACCATCGCGCCGCCTGCCGCATTCGCGGGCGGCGCGGGGCGCATTACCGACATGAACGGTACCGGCTGGAGCACGTTCGATGCGAAAGGCACGTGGCGTCCACATGGTTTCGAGCGCGGTCACACGATTGACTTCGGCATTCATCACGACCGCTACCGCTTGCGCAGCCTGGTGTCGAACGCGGCTGACTGGATCAGCGGCAGCGCGACCAGCGAGTTCCAGCGCTTTGCCGGTCAAACCCAGACCACCGGATTGTTTGTTCAGGATGCATGGCGCTTTGCGCAAGACTGGAAGGCCACGCTCGGCTTGCGCTGGGACCGCTGGCAAGCATCCGATGGATTCTCCAACGATGGCGTCACGCAACGCAGTTTCGGCGCGCGCACCGAGTCAAGCTTCTCGCCCAAGCTTGCCTTGCAATATCAGTGGTCTCAGGAGTGGAACCTGCGTGCCTCCTACGGCCGCGCGGTGCGCACGCCCACCGTGG
>JANLTL010000289.1:0-5000 GCA_031362905.1 Burkholderiales bacterium
AAGCCGGGTTTAAGAGCGACGCCTTCGAGGCGATCCACAGCGCAGCCCAAGGGCTGCATCGGGCCGGAACCATTGACAAAGCGACCATGCGCGAATTTGACGAGTCGTGTCTCGCTTCGCTGCCGGAGATCCCTCCGAAAGAGATCAAGCGAATCCGCGAGGGGGCGCATGTCAGTCAACCCGTATTCGCCCGCTATCTGAACACCAGCGAGTCCACGATACAGAAGTGGGAGGCCGGTATCAAACGGCCCAGCGGGATGGCGCTCAAGTTGCTAGCCGTTGTCGAGAAGCATGGGCTCAAAGTGCTTGCGTGAGCTCGATGCCGGGGCGGGCAAAACGGGTCGGAATCGATTAGTTTTTTGAACAGTGGTTGTTTGCACCTATAGCCCAATCAACCATGGTTGGAGCCCCCGCTGATTCTGTGTGTGAGTGTTCCAAAGACTATGTGAAGAACTAGTCGGTTGTTGTAAATAAATAAATCGACGGCGGCCCCTTTCACTCTCTGGGTTATGCCTGCGGCACGCCGGATCGGCCCATCGTGTTCGTGGTCGGTGACGGCAGCTTCCTGATGAATCTGGGCGAGCTCGAAACCGTGGTGCGTGAAGCCATTCCGCTGGTCATTGTAGTGATGAACGACTGCGCCTACGGCGCCGAACTGCATTACCTGCAGATGCGCAACATGCCGATGCAAAAATCGGTGTTCCACGACATCGACTTTGCGCCGGTGGCGGCGCCCTTCGGTAATCCCCCATAAAAAGATGGTGATTGAGAGTGGAATTTTCTCGTAAAGAGGACGTTCTGTATGAAGAAGGCGAAATTCACGGATAGCCAGCTGATGGAATCGCACCAGATCATTGCAGTGGCGCGCGGCGCCTGGTCGCCGCGCCTGGTCAATCCGGATGGTTGGCCGGCCTCTCGGAGGCACCGCGCGCAGTTGGCTGGTTGCAGCACGCTGCGATAATTGTGCTTCCGGCACGCTGCGGAATACGCTTTTTGCGAAGTCCGCTCTGCCGCAACCTCTCCTACCCGAATCCATGCACAAACCCCACATCGCCTTTCTCGGCATCGGCCTCATGGGCGGGCCACAGGCACGCCGCTTGCTCGGCGCCGGATTCACGCTCACCGCCTGGAACCGCACGCGTGCCAAGGCCGAGGCGCTGGCCGCGCAGGGCGCGCGCGTCGCCGATAGCGCCGCGTCTGCCGTCAAGGAGGCGGACCTCGTCATCACCATGCTGGAGAACGGCGCGGCTGTTGGTGACGTGCTGTTCAACCAGGGTGCTGCCAGCGCGCTCAGGCCGGGCGCGCTGGTGATCGACATGAGTTCGATCAAGCCGCGCGAAGCGCGCGAGCACGCGGCTCGCCTGGAAGCGCTTGGCTGCCGTCACCTCGATGCGCCGGTGTCGGGCGGCACCGGCGGCGCGGAGCAGGGCACGCTTGCCATCATGGCCGGTGGCGACGAAGCCGATTTCAACGCGGCCGCCGAGGTCTTCAAGCCCATGGGTCGCGCCCTGCGCGTCGGCCCGCATGGGGCAGGTCAGCTGGCCAAGCTCGCCAACCAGATGATCGTCGGCATCACGATTGGCGCAGTCTCCGAAGCCCTGCAGCTGGCGGCGCGCGGCGGCGCCGATCCGGCGCTCGTGCGCGAAGCGATTCGCGGGGGTTTTGCCGGCAGCAAGATACTCGAAGTGCATGGCGAGCGCATGCTGACGCGCGACTTCGCCGCCCGCGCCACCGCCACCGTGCAACTCAAGGACATGAACAACGCGCTGGATGCGGCTGCAGGCCTTGACGACTATCAGTTGCCGATCACCACCCTGCTGCGCGACCTTTACGCGTCGCTGTGCGAGCATGGCGGTGCGGGCGTGGACCATAGCGGACTCTTTCTTGAAATCGAACGCCGCAACAACGGCACTGTCAAGGTGGCTTATCCATGAGCAAAGACGGATTCAATCTCAACCACGCGGTGGTGGACACGCCCCCGCGTCCTTCGTCCACGGTACTGCTGCTGCGCGACGGCGCCGCCGGCCTCGAAGTGCTGATGCAGCGCCGCCACGAGAAGAACGAGCAATGGGCCGGCGCCTATGTGTTCCCCGGCGGCAAGGTCGATCGCGCCGACGGCGAGATCGACATGCTCTCGCGCCTCGACCTTTCTGCCGCCGAGATGCACGCGCGCATGGGCGACGCGACGCTCGATGAACGCAACGCCGCTGTTTACTACGCTGCCGCCTGCCGCGAGATGTTCGAGGAGACCGGCCTGCTGGTCGCCTCACTGCCCGACGGCACCGCGGCCGATGCGGCGCTGGCCGACGAAGCGATGAAGTGGCTGCGCGAAGGCATGTCGTTCGCCGAGGTGCTCGAGCGCTACGACCTGACCATGGCCGCAAGCCGCCTCGTGTTGTGGTCGCGCTGGATTACGCCGCGCATCCCGTCGGTCGCCACCAAACGCTTCGACGTGCGTTTTTTTCTCGCGCGTGCGCCCGAAGACCAGATTGCGCGCCACGATAACCACGAAGCCACCGAAAGCGTGTGGCTTGCGCCACGTGCCGCCCTCGATCAATTGCGTGCGCGCAAAATGCTGCTCGCGCCGCCGCAGATCATGAGCCTGGCCGAACTGGCGCGCCATGCGACGGTAGAGGCAGCGATGCACCCTGACGTGGTGCGCTGGCCGCGCCTGATCGAGCCGCAATCGTTTGAACACGAAGGTGCGCGCGCGGTGGCCTACCCCGGTGACCCGCTGCACACCAATCCCGAGCGCGTCATGCCAGGGCCGACGCGCCTGATTTTCCGCAATGGCTTCTTCGAGCCGTTCGGGGAGTTCGAGGAATTGTTTGCCTGAGGGCGCGCATTTGTCCGAATTGCTCTATCGTCGTGAAATGAAAATCAGACAACCACCGTTGAAGCGGGTGAGCACCAAACTCAACTCTGTTGCCGGGCATCGATGTACAGCGCGCGTGGTGAATGAGCATATGCGCCTCAAGCAAGGCGGCGTCAATGCCGTTCTGATGGACCTCGCTGTTGCGCAATTGGCAGAAGGTAAAGGCGTCTTGTGGAACCCATTCAAATCATGATTGCAAAAACGGGCATTAAACGCTGCGGCTGGGTCTCGGACGACCCACTCTACATCCGTTATCACGATGAGGAGTGGGGCCGGCCGGTGCACGATGACCGGCAACTGTTCGAGATGCTGATTCTCGAAGGCGCGCAGGCCGGGCTGTCGTGGATCACGATTCTGAAAAAGCGCGAAGGCTATCGCGCCGCATTCGACAATTTCGACGCCGCCAAAGTCGCACGCTATACCCCGGCGCGCGTCGAGAAGCTGATGCAAAACGCGGGCATAGTACGCAACCGCGCCAAGATCAATGCGACGATCCTGAATGCGCAGGCGGTGTTGAAGATCGCCCGCGAGCACGGCTCGCTGGACGCGTTTCTCTGGCAGTTCGTCGGCGGCAAGCCGCTGCGCAATGTGGTCAAAAATTATCGCGATGCGCCAGCCAAAACGGCAGCGTCGGACACGATGAGCAAGGCTCTGCTGGGCTACGGCTGCAAGTTCGTCGGCTCCACGATTTGCTATGCCTTCATGCAGGCGACCGGCATGGTCGATGACCATGAGGCAGGATGCAGTCGCCGTGCGCGAGCGCGCCAGTAGCGAGTCCGGCTGAACCGGCCAGTTCGGCGTGCCGGCCGCGGTCGTTTGACCAGCCGGGTGGCCGTATGTGCGGCCTTGCGCCAGACGAATTCAGGCAGAAGCTGCAGAAACTGCAGAGGCGTGAGCAGGGCCTCTGCAAGCCGGTCGCACCGAACGCTTACGCACTCTCCTGCAACGGCAGGTAGCGCGCCACCAGCACGCCGCTGATCTTCGCCAGTGTCTCCACGGTGGCAGCGGGCACGGCGCTGTCGACATCGACCAGCGTATAGGCCATCTCGCCGCGCGACTTGTTGAGCATGTTATGAATGTTCAGGCCGGCATGCGCCATCGCGGTGGAAATCTGGCCGAGCATGTTGGGCACGTTGGCGTTGGCGATCGCGACGCGAAACGGCGATTCGCGCGGCATCACCACTTCAGGGAAATTGACCGTGTTGCGGACGTTGCCGTGTTCAAGGTAGTCGCGCAGCGCGTCGGCCACCATCACGGCGCAATTGTCTTCGGCCTCGCGCGTCGAGGCGCCCAGGTGCGGCAACGCGACCACACCGGCATGGCCGCGCGAGGCTGCGCTCGGAAAGTCGCTGACGTAGGCCTTCAGCTTGTGGCTCGCCAGCGCCGCCAGCACTGCGGCTTCATTGACGATGCCTTCGCGTGAAAAATTAAGCAGGATCGCGCCACTACGCATCAATTCGATGTTGCGTGCGTTCACCAGGTCGCGCGTGGCAGCCACCAGCGGCACGTGCAGGGTCACAAAATGACCGGCCTTGAGCACTTCGTCAATGCTGTGCGCACGTTTCACCGAAGCCGGGAGGCTCCACGCCGCGTCGACAGTGATGTCCGGGTCGTAGCCGTACACCTGCATGCCAAGCTTGATGGCGGCGTCCGCTACCAGGCAGCCGACCCGGCCGAGGCCGATCACGCCCAGGGTGTGGCCGGTCAGTTCAAAGCCGGCAAAATGTTTTTTTCCATCCTCCACCAGGCGGTCGAGGTCTTCGCCGGCTGCTGTCAGGCCCGCCGTGAAGCCGAGCGCCGGCGCCAGGTTGCGCGCGGCCATCAGCATGCCCGCCAGCACCAGTTCCTTGACCGCATTGGCGTTGCCGCCGGGAGCGTTGAACACCGGCACGCCGCGCGCCGAGAGCGCCTTGACCGGAATGTTGTTGGTGCCGGCGCCGGCGCGACCGACGGCGCGCACACTGGCTGGAATCGCCATGGCGTGCATGTCTTGCGAGCGCACCAGGATCGCGTCGGGGTCGGTGACCGCCTTGCCGACGTTGTAGCGCTCATGCGGCAGGCGCTTGAGCCCGACGGCGGAAATCTGGTTCAACACCAGGATCTTGAACGGATCAGCCATGGCGGG
>JANLTL010000584.1:0-7123 GCA_031362905.1 Burkholderiales bacterium
GAAATGGTGATGCCTGGGGACAACATCAAGATGATCGTGACCCTGATCAACCCGATTGCAATGGAACAGGGTCTGCGCTTCGCCATTCGTGAAGGCGGCCGTACCGTTGGTGCCGGCGTCGTCGCCAAGGTCATCGAGTAAGCTCATCAGCAATTCGTTGCAGTCTCAATTGCAACAGCGCGCATTTCAATTGCTTCATGGCTGCGGCTTATCAAGTAGCCTCGCTCTTTAAAGGAAAATCATGCAAAGCCAGAAAATTCGCATTCGCCTCAAAGCATTTGACTATCGCTTGATCGATCAGTCGGCGTTGGAAATAGTTGATACCGCCAAGCGCACCGGCGCAGTAGTGCGTGGGCCAGTGCCGCTGCCGACCAAAATCCAGCGTTACGACGTGTTGCGGTCACCTCATGTGAACAAGACCTCGCGCGACCAGTTTGAAATGCGTACCCACTTGCGTCTGATGGACATTGTTGATCCGACCGACAAAACGGTAGACGCGCTGATGAAGCTTGATCTGCCAGCTGGCGTGGATGTGGAAATCAAGCTTCAGTAATTCGAGTTTTTGCATCAAAACAGGCTTGATGACCTGTCAGTTACACGTTATAATGGAAAGCTTTCCGGAATTCCCAAATAATTTGGGTGTTCCAAATTTATCACCCGGCCAATCGTAGCCGGGCAGGAGCTAAAAAGTGACCACGTCAACAAGGGTAGGCCTTGTTGGGCGCAAGGTTGGCATGACCCGCATTTTCACTGCGGACGGCGACGCCGTACCAGTGACTGTGCTGGATGTGTCAAATAACCGTGTGACCCAAATCAAGACACCGGATACCGACGGCTATGCCGCTATCCAGGTGGCTTTTGGCAGTCGGCGCGCATCCCGCGTCAGCAAGCCGCTCGCCGGGCATTTGGCCAAGGCGGGTACCGAAGCCGGTACCATCCTCAAGGAGTTCCATGTCGCTGCTGGCGATTTGGGTAACTATGCGATTGGCGGCAAGATCGGCGTCGATCTGTTCAAGGAAGGCCAAAAGATCGACGTGCAAGGTACGTCGATCGGTAAAGGCTACGCTGGTGTCATTAAGCGTCACCACTTTTCCTCGAATCGCGCCTCTCACGGCAACTCGCGTTCGCACAACGTGCCGGGCTCAATCGGCATGGCGCAGGATCCGGGTCGCGTGTTTCCAGGCAAGCGCATGACGGGCCATTTGGGCGATGTGACTCGCACTACGCAGAACCTGACGATCGCGCGCATCGATGCTGAGCGCGGCTTGCTGCTGGTGCGTGGCGCCGTCCCCGGTTCGGATAATGGCCACGTTGTGGTCACCCCTGCCGTGAAGGGGAAATGAGATGGAATTGAAATTTATTGACGCGCAAGGGCAGGCGGCTGGCAATGTCGCGGCGCCAGACACCGTATTTGCGCGCGACTACAACGAAGCGCTGGTGCACCAGGTGGTGGTGGCGTATCAAGCCAACGCTCGCAGTGGCAACCGCGCACAAAAAGATCGTGCTGAGGTAAAACATTCGACCAAAAAGCCGTGGCGCCAAAAAGGCACAGGTCGCGCTCGTGCCGGTATGACCTCCAGCCCGCTGTGGCGCGGAGGCGGCCGCATATTCCCGAATTCGCCGGAAGAGAATTTCGCCCACAAAGTCAATCGCAAGATGTACCGCGCCGGCATGTGCTCGATCCTCTCCCAACTGGCGCGTGAAGACCGCATTGCGGTGGTCGACAGCATCACCGTCGATTCGCCCAAAACCAAGCTGTTTGCGCAAAAGGTCAAAGGCATGGGGCTTGATTCTGTGCTGTTCATCACCGACAGTGTTGACGAAAATCTTTACCTAGCATCGCGCAACCTGATCAATGTTGCGGTCGTTGAAGCCAAGCATGCTGACCCGGTCTCTCTGGTGCACTTCAAGAAGGTGTTGATGACCAAGGGCGCGATCGAGCAGATGAAGGAGATCCTGGGATGATCACCGGAAATTACAGCGCTGAACGTTTGCCGCTCGTGTTGATCGCTCCGATTGTGTCTGAGAAGAGCACCATGGTGGCCGACAAGCTGCGCCAAATCGCTTTCCGTGTGGCGGCGGACGCCACCAAGGCGGATGTGAAGGCTGCCGTTGAAGCCATGTTCAGAGAGCAAAAGATTGAAGTCGCTTCTGTGCAGGTTCTCAATGTCAAAGGCAAAGAGAAGAAGTTCGGCCGTTTCAATGGGCGCCGCCGCAACTGGAAGAAAGCCTATGTCTGCCTCAAAGAAGGCAGCGACCTGAATCTCGCGGAGGCCGCATAACATGGCGCTCGTCAAAATGAAGCCCAACACACCTGGCACGCGCGGCCAGGTGCGGCTGGTGAACGCCCATTTGTATAAGGGCCGCCCGGTCGATGCGCTCACTTCAAGCATGAGCAAAAGCGCCGGACGCAATAACAACGGCCACATCACTGTGCGTCATCACGGTGGCGGTCACAAGCAGCAGTATCGTGTGATCGATTTTCGCCGCGACAAGGATGGCATCCCGGCAAAGGTCGAGCGCCTGGAATACGATCCGAACCGTACGGCGCACATCGCACTGTTGTGCTATGCCGATGGTGAGCGCCGCTACATCATCGCGCCACGCGGCATTGAAGTCGGGGCGACGCTGGTGTCTGGTGCAGAAGCGCCAATTAAGCCGGGTAACGCTCTGCCAATCCGCAATATTCCCGTGGGCACCACGATTCATTGCATTGAAATGCTGCCAGGCAAAGGCGCGCAGATGGCACGAACCGCAGGTGCTTCGGTTCAGTTGCTAGCCCGCGAAGGATCGTACGCCCAGTTGCGTTTGCGCTCTGGTGAAATCCGCAAGGCGCATATCGAATGCCGTGCCACCATCGGTGAAGTAGGTAATGGTGAGCACTCACTGCGACAAATCGGTAAGGCAGGCGCAAATCGCTGGCGTGGTATTCGTCCGACGGTGCGCGGTGTCGTGATGAATCCGATCGACCACCCACATGGCGGCGGCGAAGGACGCACGGCAGCGGGTCGCGACCCGGTCAGCCCGTGGGGTACCAAAACCAAGGGTTATCGTACCCGCAAGAACAAGCGCACGAACGTGATGATCGTTCAGCGGCGTCACAAGAAGTAAAGGGGCCAAGACATGTCACGCTCAATCAAAAAGGGTCCGTTTGTCGACGCCCATCTGGTGAAAAAAGTCGAGACCGCGCAAGCCAACAAGGACAAAAAGCCGATCAAGACCTGGTCGCGCCGCTCGACGGTGCTGCCCGATTTTATTGGTCTGACCATCGCCGTTCACAACGGGAAGCAGCATATCCCGGTTTACATCTCGGAAAACATGGTCGGTCACAAGCTCGGCGAGTTCGCGCTGACCCGTACCTTCAAGGGGCATCCTGCTGACAAGAAGGCCAACATGGCCGGCAGCAAGGCGCCGGGCAAGAAATAGAGGCCAATCATGGAAACCAATGCAAGCTTGCGCGGAGTGCGCCTGTCAGCGCAAAAGGGCCGCCTGGTCGCCGACCAAATTCGCGGCCTGGCCGTCGAAAAGGCGCTCAATATTCTGGCCTTCAGCCCCAAGAAAGGGGCCGTCATTATCAAGAAAGTGCTCGAGTCGGCAATTGCCAACGCCGAGCACAATGATGGCGCCGACATCGACGAGTTGAAGGTAAGCCATATTTGTGTGGAAAAGGGCATGGTGCTCAAGCGCTTTACCGCACGCGCCAAAGGCCGCGGCAACCGCATCAGCAAACAAACCTGCCACGTCTTTGTGACGGTTGGCGACGGCAAGAAGTAAAGGAATCGCAATGGGTCAAAAAGTACATCCAATCGGATTCCGCCTCAGCGTAACGAAAGACTGGGGTTCGCGCTGGTACGCCGGCAATCGTGACTTCGCGTCCATGCTCGGTGAAGACCTGCGCGTGCGCGAATACCTGCGCCGTAAACTTGCGCACGCATCGGTGGCGCGCGTTTTGATCGAACGTCCGTCGAAGACCGCGCGCATCACCGTGTTTTCGGCCCGTCCTGGGGTGGTGATCGGCAAGAAGGGCGAGGACATTGAGACGCTCAAGGCCGATCTCGCGCGCATGCTCAAGGTGCCGGTACATGTCAACATCGAAGAAATTCGCAAGCCTGAAACCGACGCACAACTGATTGCCGATTCAATCGCGCAGCAGCTCGAAAAGCGCATCATGTTTCGCCGTGCGATGAAGCGTGCGATGCAAAACGCGATGCGTCTTGGCGCCCAGGGGATCAAGATCATGTCGTCGGGCCGCTTGAACGGCGCTGAAATTGCCCGTAGGGAGTGGTACCGCGAAGGTCGCGTGCCGCTCCAGACGCTGCGCGCCAACATCGACTACGGCGTTGGTGAAGCGCGCACCACCTACGGTGTGATTGGTATCAAAGTCTGGGTTTACAAAGGCGAAATTCTTGGCAAGAACGAGCAACCCGTTGCTGCCCCGGTTGATGCCTCTGACCCTGGTGCCGACAAAAGGCCGCGCCGCACACCTCGCGATGGCGCGCGACCCGGCCCGAGAGAGGCGGAAAACAAACCTGCGTCGCCCGCCAGCAGGGCACCGCGCAAGCGAACTGCCAAGCCTGCGGGGGATGATGTCAAACCGGATGCTGTAGCTGCCACCGGCGAGACAGGAACTGATCAAGTTGTAACCAAGGCTCCAGCCAAGCGTGTGCGTAAAGCCGCCGCGCCGCCGGCCGCCGACGGTGCGAAGGAGTAACTCATGCTGCAACCAGCACGCCGCAAATACCGCAAGGAACAAAAAGGCCGCAACAAGGGCATCGCAACGCGCGGAGCCAAGGTTTCGTTTGGTGACTTTGGACTCAAGGCAATTGGGCGCGGTCGTCTGACCGCACGTCAGATCGAGGCGGCCCGGCGCGCAATGACGCGCCATATCAAACGTGGCGGTCGCATCTGGATCCGCATTTTCCCGGACAAACCAATATCCACCAAGCCGGCGGAGGTCCGCATGGGCAATGGCAAGGGGAATCCGGAGTATTACGTTGCCGAGATTCAACCCGGCAAAGTGTTGTACGAAATGGACGGTGTGGACGAGAAGCTGGCACGTGAAGCGTTCCGTTTGGCATCTGCCAAGCTGCCCATCGCCACCACGTTTGTGTCCCGTCAAGTAGGAGCGTAATAATGAAAGCCAGCGAATTGCGCGCCAAAGACGGTGCAGCATTGACCAAAGAATTGGCTGACCTGCTCAAAGCGCAGTTTTCCTTGCGCATGCAGTCAGCCACCCAGCAATTGACCAACAACAGCCAGATCAAGAAGACGCGCCGCGATATTGCGCGCGTGCGCACTGTGCGCCGCGAAGCTGAACTCCAGAAGGCCTGATCGATCATGACCGAAGCGACTGCCAGTTCCTCCTCCCTTACCCGCACCCTGACCGGGCGAGTGGTGAGCGATAAAATGAACAAGACTGTGACCGTACTGGTCGAGCGCCGTGTCAAGCACCCGGTGATCGGCAAGTACATTACCCGTTCGAACAAGTTTCACGCCCACAGTGAAGCAAATGAGTTCAAGCAGGGTGACCTGGTCGAAATCGCCGAAACCCGTCCGATCTCCCGCACCAAAGCTTGGAAAGTGGTGCGCCTGATCGAAAAAGCAAAAACCATTTGATGTTTTCCCCGATGCGCCTCTTGCGCGCGCCAAGGAAAAGACGTATACTTTAAGACTTTGTCGCGTTTGGCTGTTGCATAACACTTCAGATAGCGCAGTGACGGGCCGGCAGCTCTGCCGGGCTTAAGCCGGATTCATCCGGTGTTCCCTGATCAGCGCGGCCAGACGATTGAAATCAACCCGTACGGGTTCCAAAACTGACCGGTGATCGCATTGGCGTCAACCGGAAAAGTTGGAAAAAGGTGAATCATGATTCAAATGCAATCCAGGCTGGATGTGGCCGACAATACTGGCGCGCGCTCTGTCATGTGCATCAAGGTGCTGGGCGGCTCAAAGCGCCGGTACGCTTCGATTGGAGACATCATCAAGGTGTCGATCAAAGACGCTGCGCCGCGCGGTCGCGTCAAAAAAGGCGAAGTCTATAGCGCCGTGGTGGTGCGTACCGCCAAGGGTGTGCGTCGTGGCGACGGGTCGTTGATTAAATTTGACGGCAACGCGGCAGTGCTTCTTAACGCAAAGCTTGAGCCGATTGGCACGCGCATTTTCGGGCCGGTGACGCGCGAGTTGCGTACCGAGCGTTTCATGAAAATTGTGTCGCTGGCACCAGAGGTGTTGTGATGGAAAGAATTCGCAAGGGCGATGACATCATCGTCATCACGGGTCGAGACAAGGGCAAGCGCGGTACCGTGCTCAAGCGTGTTGATGATGAGCATGTGCTGGTCGAGGGCATCAACGTGGTCAAGAAGCACACCAAGCCCAATCCGATGAAGGGGCAGACCGGCGGCATTACCGACAAGACCATGCCGATCGATATTTCGAACGTTGCGCTGTTCAATCCGGCGACGCAAAAGGCTGACCGCGTCGGCTTCAAGATTCTCGACGATGCGCGCAAGGTTCGGGTATTCAAGTCCAGCGGCGCGCAGGTGGATGCCAAGTAATTGGCGTCACGATACGGAAAACGGGAAGGACACTGAATAATGGCGCGTTTACAGCAGCAGTACAAAGAAAAGATAGTTCCTGATCTGATGCAGAAGTTCGGGTTCAAGTCGATCATTCAAGTGCCCCGCATTACCAAGGTGACGCTCAACATGGGTGTGTCTGAGGCGGTGGCGGACAAAAAAGTCATGGACCACGCTGTCAGCGACATGACCAAGATTGCCGGTCAGAAGCCGGTGGTCACCAAGTCCAAGAAAGCGATTGCCGGCTTCAAGATCCGCCAGGACTATCCCATCGGTTGCATGGTCACCTTGCGCGGTGCGCGCATGTATGAATTTCTGGACCGCTTTGTCACGGTCGCGCTGCCGCGTGTGCGCGACTTCCGCGGCATCTCCGGACGTTCATTCGATGGCCGCGGAAATTACAACATCGGGGTGAAAGAGCAGATCATTTTCCCCGAGATCGAGTACGACAAGATCGACGCATTGCGCGGTCTCAATATCAGCATCACCACCACCGCCAGGACTGACGACGAGGCGCGTGCGCTGCTGGCGGCATTCAAATTTCCCTT